>JAZUGD010000142.1:0-1709 GCA_045641025.1 Eubacteriales bacterium | reverse complement strand
ACGTAATCGGCGATATAGACGGGGATTTCTTTATTCGTAAGCGGGTTGACCGCGAAAAATCCCTCGAGCTTTACGCCGGTTTTATCTTTTACGAGCTGGGTACGCTCGAATTCCGTCTTTTTCGCGCATTCCTCGCGGTAGGCGACGACGGCATCCATATTCGTGATCGTTTCTTTATATTTATCAATAAGCGGATGTTCGGGCGCCATGACCATAAAGGTCACGCCGAAAAGCGTATCGGGGCGGGTGGTATAGATTCGGAGGAAATCCTCTTTATCTTTAAGCTTGAAGTTTACGAACGCGCCCTCGCTTTTTCCTATCCAGTTGACCTGCTGTTGACGTATCATCGGGAGATAATCGACTTCGTCGAGACCTTGAAGCAGTTTATCGGCGTATTCGGTTATTCTAAGATACCAGACGTCTTTGGATTTCTGGACTATATCGCTATGGCAGATATCGCATTTGCCGCCCTGGGAATCCTCGTTGGAGAGGACGACTTTACAGTTGGGGCAGTAGTTTACGAGCGCGGTATCGCGGAAAGCGAGGCCTTTTTCGAACATCTTTAAGAATATCCACTGCGTCCACTTATAATAATCGGTCTCGGTGGTATCGACGACGCGCGACCAATCGAGCGCAAAGCCCACCCTTTTAAGCTGGCCGGTGAATTTTTCGATATTCTTATCGGTGGCAACGCGGGGGTGTACGCCCGTCTTTATCGCGTAGTTTTCCGTCGGGAGACCGAAAGCGTCGAATCCCATCGGGAAAAGGACGTTATAGCCTTCCATACGGCGTTTTCTCGTTATTATCTCCAATCCGGAATACGCCTTTATATGCCCGACGTGCATACCCGCGCCCGAAGGATAGGGGAACTCGACGAGTCCGTAGAATTTCTTTTTCTCGCTGCCCGCTTCGCCGGGGTCTTTGGCACGGAAAGCGCCCTCGGCTTCCCATTTATCCTGCCATTTTTTCTCGATGTTTTTAAAATCGTGTTTCATTTATATATCACTCTCGCTTTCGGGTTTTATCTCTTTCCCGTTCCAAAGTCGTTCAAGTTTATAAAAATCGCGTCCCTGCTTCGTGAAAATATGGACAACGACGCAGCCGTAGTCGAGCAGCGTCCAGATATTTCCCGACGCGCCTTCGATATGACCCGGCTCGACGCCGAGAGTTTCTTTTAGTTTAAACTCGACCTCGTCGGCAAGCGCGCGGACGTGAGTTCCGCTCGTACCCGTCGCGAGCACGAAATAATCGGCAAGCACGGTCTGGTCGCCGACCTCGAGCGTCGTAACGTCGAAGCCCTTTTTGTTATCGAGTATTTCCGCGGCGGCGGAGGCGATTTCTTTTGCTCTTTCTTTCTGTTCGGTTTCTTTCATAATTTCTCCGTTTCAAGACGTGTAACGTAATAGTTTCTTGCTTCGATGGTATCCAAGCTTATAACGCGGCGTTCCTCCATAAGAAAGCCCACCGTCGTATCGAACGACCTTATAAGCGTTTTTATCAGCGCGGTCTCGGCATTGTTTTCGCCGAGTTTTTTATAGTAGTATTCGCGAAGTTTAACGCAGCCCTCGTCTTTTCGGTTCGGCTCGATATAATCGGCGAGGTAGAGGCAGATCTCCATTCCCGACATCGCGGCTTTGCCCGTCGTATGCCAGTACACCGCGCTCTCGACTTCCCCGTCGAGCTTATACACTTCGCGCGCGATGGCGGCG
>JAZUGD010000141.1:0-3252 GCA_045641025.1 Eubacteriales bacterium | reverse complement strand
GAATTACGAGAATCCGAAGCCCCGAAAAATCGGTGCTTCCCTCTCTTTCGGCGATATATCTTATCACGCCGAGAGTGGCTCCGCCGGAGCCTACACGGACTCCGTCCGGGTCGGGTATTACCGCATAATGAGTCCGGTGCGGCAGAAGCCCTTTTTCGAGTCGTTCGTTTATCTGCTTGTAAAATCCGTCCGCCTGACGTTCGTTTGACGCCGTGATTACGACATAGTCCCATCTTGTAAAGGATGCCCGTACGAGTGAGCGTTTATAATCTTCCCATGCGTCGCCGTACGACTGCGCGAGAAACAGTGAGGTCAGTGATTTTTCCGTTCTCATACGTTAATCCTTTCTGTGTTTTTTATTCTATTACGCCTTTTACGAGGAGTACGTCTCCGTATTGACGTTCTTCTCCGGTCTGTATAACAAGGTACGCGCCTGCGGTTCTTTCGTAAAACTCACTTCTTGAAACCGGATAAAGCTTCGTATCTTCACCGTATTCTTCTGTAAGAATTTCGGCAAAGCCGTCCCATACAACGGGTTTGTATCCTTTTTTTACGTCTTCGGGAATGAGGTCAAGCACCACGGCGGGATGCTCGACTGCGCCGTCAAGCGGAAACACCTTTACGATTTCACGCAGAAGCGTGCATGCGTCGATTCCCGGGCAGGTAATTATTCTGCGTCCGTAGGTATGCGCCGGGAAATTAGCATCCGCGATGACAAGCTCGTCACCGTGTCCCATATCGGAAAGTGCTTTCAGAAGGTCTCCGGTAAGGATTTTACTTATTCCTTTAAGCATATGAACTCCTTATATAAGAATTTGTCTTTCTTATTTATACGAGTTGAGTTTTTTGAGGCAGCCGAGAATTCTTTTAAAGTTCAGTCCCAGAACGGCAAGCAGGTACGCGCCGTATGATATTGCAAGCACGAAGAAGAGACTCATTCCGAGTCCGTGCAGGTAATTCGAGAGAAAATACGCCCCGGTACCGAAAATGATTATCTCGGCACCGATAAGTGCGATTTCTTTAAAGTCGAAGAGGCGGAACACGTTTGTTTTTATTACCCTCGCTCCCGCGATCAGCAGTGCGAGAGTCATTAAAAACGTAATGACAAGCGTCGTTATCGCGGGGCCTATCATTCCCCAAAGCTTGTAGGTTATGATATTGAATACGGCGTTCAGCACGAGTCCCGACACCGAAACGAACATCAGTATTTTCGTGTTTCCCGACCCGCTCAGCACCGTCGTTACGTTTGCAAAGCGTATCATATCCACAAACAGATATACGATAAACACGGAAAGCCCCGCCATATATTTTTCGTCGTAGAGGAAAAGCATAAGGTAGCGTGCCACGGCAACGGCACCGCCGACGAACACGCAGGTCATGATATAGCCTATGCGCAGATAAAGCTTGAATACGTTTTTCGCTTCGCCGAAGTCCTTTTGGTTTATATAACGCGTAATTATGGGCACAAGCACCGTAATCAGCGACGTTGTCAGAATATCGAACGGAAGCACCTTTGCGGCGTTAGTATACACGGCAAGCGTTTCCGTATTTGAAAAGGCGCTTATTACGTATTTATCGGTATCCCTTGACAGTGAATTCGTAAGCACGTATACCGCCATGGGAATGCTGAACGCAAGAATTTCGCGTATAAGCTTCGGGCTTCCGTCCTTTACTTTTATGAAATACTTGTCCTTTTTGAACGCCAGTGCGAAGTAAAGCACCTGTCCGACGTCAAGAATCAGTATTATCACAAGGACGGTAACGATATTTTTTATAACGTAGCAGGCAAGACACACGGCGCCGAGCCTGAGAGCCGATACGACGAAATTGCGTACCGCGATTTTCTTTGCCTGCCCTATGGACACGAAAAGCGTCTGATACATCGCTATGAGGTTCGTCATAAGAGGGGTAAGAGCGACTATCAGCAATACGTTCGGTAATCTGTCGTTCCCGAAATATTTCGAAATCGGTACTCTTGCAAGGACAATCAGAAGAGCACACAGAATGCCTGCCGCGTACTGTATCGCGAACACAGTAGACACGTACTTTCTCTGCTCTTTTTCGTCCTGCGTTCTGTTGTAGAAATAGTTGGTTGCGTTGGTAAGACCGAGTATCGACAGAGACGTGGCAGTCGTAGTTACAAGCAGCGCCTGCGAATACGTTCCGTATTCTCCGAGAGAAAATTCGACGGACAACAGCTTGGTTACAACCATGCTAAGAACGGTTGTAATCACGTGAACGAACATAAGCAGTAGCGAGTTTACAGCCGCACCGTTGCTGTGTTTTATTTTTAAGGCAGCCATACGTTACAGTTTCTCATTAAATTCGTCCAGGAGAACCCAGTTTTTTCGAGCCTCCGTCATAATACCGTCGTCAAGTACTATAGGCTTGTTCCAATACTCGCTCAGTTTTTCGCCGATTTCATTCGGTGAGCATTTATCAAAATCAAGACATCTCCCTGCTTCACCGATCTGACGGTAATAACGCGGGATTTTTTCGTGTTTTGAAACCGCTATAACGGAGCGTCCGCAAGCTGCAGAAATAATTCCTACGTGCAGAGCATAGGTGATGACCGTATTACACGAGGACAGAACGCCTACCAGTTGTTCGGGAGTCGAATATACAAATCTCTCCACTCTGTCACTGCCTAAAGCCTCACACGCTACACCGTATGCTGCATCGTTCGGCACACAATATCCCGCGCCTACAATTACTTTTATATTTTCGTGACCTTTGACGAAGTCCGCTATTCCCTCAAGTATTTTTTTCGCTATAGCGACGTTGTTGTCAACGTGAAGAAACAGTTTACCGTCGTCAACCGTATCGCTGACCCAGTCTTCATGAAGTTCTCTGAAAGTCTGAGCCACGTCGGAACACGTAGTAATCGACGACGTAACACCGATTGATTTCAGATATTCGGTTGATTCGAGGTCACGCGTGGTAATTAATGCAGCTTTATTACAGAAACGTTTTACCGTGATTCTTGACGGCATCCACAAATAATCACCCGCACCGATTCCCGCGATCGCAACCTTTTTGCGGTGCAGCATTGCCTTGATTGCCGCGGGCATAAAACGTCTGAAATGTATGACTCTTAAAACAATTTTCGTTTTTTTACGTTCTCCGAAATATCCGCCCGCAAAATAAACCACGGCGTCCGCGTCTTTTACGGAAAAATGATATTCGGGAAGTCCTCTCGTTTTATATAGGTATTCCGTAAGATAAGGGGAAAGCTCGTAAAAAGATACTTCG
>JAZUGD010000140.1:0-6043 GCA_045641025.1 Eubacteriales bacterium | reverse complement strand
GTTGCGCTCGATACTGACGCGGCTGACGCCAATAATGACGGAAAGGTAAACGTAAGCGACGTTACTTATCTCCTGAAATACATAGCGGGATGGGACGTAATTCTTTAAAATGAACATAACTGATTTTCACACGCATATATATCCGGAAAAGATTGCAGATAAAGCCACGCAGAGTATTTGTAAGTTTTACGATACTCCGTCGTCAATGCACGGTACGTCAGAGGAACTTCTGAGACTCGGCAGAGAAGCCGGAATCAACCGCTTTGTTATATTACCCGTTTCCGTAAAAGCCGATAAGGTTAAAGCCATCAATGATTTTACGGTAAGCGAGGTTTCGGCGCATCCCGAATTCGAAGGCTTCGGAACCCTTCATGCGGAAATGGAGAATATCGCCGATGAGGTCGAAAGAATTGCGTCTCTCGGACTGCACGGGGTAAAGCTTCACACCGATATGCAGGGCTTTGATATTGACGACCCTCGTATGTTCGAGGCATACGAAGCGATGGAAGGGAAGCTCACGCTTATAGTTCACAGCGGCGACCCCCGTCCCGGATACGACAGCTCACATCCGAGGAGACTGCGGCACGTTATTGATAATTTCCCGCATCTGCGTGTCATTGCGGCTCATCTCGGAGGATGGTCGTGCGTAGACATAGCGAAAGAATATCTTCTTGATACGGACTGCTTCGTGGATATGTCAAGCAGCCTTATGTATATTACAAAAGAAGAAAGCATTGAAGCGATAAAAGCCTTCGGAACCGAAAGAGTTCTGTACGGTACTGATTATCCTTTGTGGAATCCGATAAACGAGGTCAATACGTTTTTATCTCTCCCGCTTACTTCGTCGGAAAAAGAAGTGATAGCGTACAAAAACGCGTCTTATATACTTGACTGAAAAATGCCCGGTGCATTGCACCGGGCATTTGTTTATTTAATTACCTTTCCGGCGTTTTCGGGGTGAAATTCCGGAACAATTTTTTTGAGGAGTCCGTGAACGTCCCGCTCGTCGTTATCAACAGCTTCTCTCAGAATTTCGAGATTCGCAAGGAATACGGCGTCGTCGCTCTTGGGCGGATGGCCGATGTAAATAAGGTCGTTGGGAGTTTTGTCAAGTCCCTCTTCGCCGAGAAGAAGCTCTTCAAACAGCTTCTCGCCGTCACGGAGACCGGTGTACTTGATTTTGATATCAACGTCAGGCTCGTAACCCGAAAGACGTATCATGTTGCGTGCAAGGTCGTCAATCTTAACGGGCTCACCCATGTCAAGAACGAAGACCTCACCCTCTTTGGCGTATGCACCCGCCTGAAGCACGAGCGATACGGCCTCGGGAATCGTCATGAAATATCTTATGATATCCGGGTGAGTGACGGTTACGGGTCCGCCCTCTTCAATCTGTTTGCGGAAGAGGGGAACTACGCTTCCGTTGCTGCCGAGAACGTTACCGAAGCGAACTGCGGCAAATTTTGTATCGGATATGTTGGCAAAATGCTGTATTACCATTTCACAGACACGCTTTGTCGCACCCATGACGTTGGTCGGGTTAACCGCCTTATCGGTGGAAATCATTATAAACGTCTCGGCACCGTACTCGTGAGCGGCGGAGGCAACGTTATAAGTACCGAAGACGTTATTCTTTATTGCTTCGAGAGGAGAATCCTCCATAAGCGGAACGTGCTTATGTGCGGCTGCGTGATATACGATTTCGGGATGATATTTTTCGAATACGTCGCGTACTCTGACTTCATCTCTTACCGAGCCGATAAGTGTTACAAGCTCAAGCTCGGGGTATTTGCTCTTAAGCTCGTGCTGTATGTCGTAAGCGTTATTTTCGTAAATATCGAAAATTATCAGTCTTTTGGGACCGTTCGCGGCAACCTGACGGCAAAGCTCGGAGCCGATAGAACCTCCGCCGCCGGTTACGAGCACCGTCTTACTGCAGACGTAAGCAGCTATCTCCTTGCTCTCAACCTCAACGGAATCTCGTCCGAGAAGGTCTTCTACTTCGACCTTGTGAGCTTTTTCGATATTCACCTCACCCGAGGCAAGCTTATAAACGGGAGGGAGGATTCTTACGCTCTTTCCGGTGCTCTGGCAAATGGAAAGAATTTCTTTTCTGTCCTTTGATGGAGCAGAGGGAATGGCGATAATAATTTCTTCGATATCCTGCTTGTCTGCGACTTCTTTTATGTTATATCTGTTGCCGAGTATCGGAACTCCGTAGAAGTTAGAACCGACTTTAGACTTGTCGTCATCAATTACGCAAACAATGTGGTTTTCCGCTTTGGGAGAATTGTTAACGTCCAGAAGAATGAGAGCACCCGCGTCACCCGCACCTACGAGCATGGTTCTGCGGCAGTCTTTGATTTTATTGCCGTTACCCTTTGTTGTAGCACTCTTGTAATAACGGTAACTGAATCGGAGACAGATTGACAGCAGAATCATAAACGCCGCGTTGATAACAGGGAAAGAATTCGGAAGATAACCGGGCTTAATAAATAAAACGCAAGCGCACAAAAAGTTGGGTATTATGCCGCCGAGAAAAATCTGAATTGCGTTATGTATACCGTAATACTGCCAGAGATTACGGTAAAGTCCGAGTATCAGATATATAACTACAGTTACCACGGTAAAGGGAATGGCTATTCTCGCATAGTTGTATATAAGATAGAAATTTCCGAATCTCAAATCCTTAAGATCCATATTACTGAGTATAAGCAGGGTAAAAAACGCAGAAATGTTTATAAGTATGATATCAAGAAAAACGAATACCAGAGATTTGAAAGTCTTCGACCGGAAGAAATTCTGTCCGGTTTCTTTATTACCGCTCATAATAACCTCCTGAAAGAAGTACTTATATCAGTTAGGATACTTTCTGTAAACGGGATTTGCATTAACGTACCATGAAAGCGGGCTCACGGTGGGGTCACAAACGGCAGGTACGTTATCGGGCTGGAAGATACCGAGCATTACGGTGCTTCTTATTTCATCGAATCTGTTGTACATTCTCGTATAAAGCTCGGCGTAATGCGCCTTCTGCTCATCATTGCCGTAAACGTACAAATCTTCGTACGACGCCGCAAGACCGTTGAAATACATGTTAAGCGAAAGTCTCTTGAGTCTTGCTTCTTCCTCTGCGGTTCTCGCATACTTTATTGCCTGCTCGAACAGTTCGACGTTGTACTCGAAATTCTCTTCGATGTAGTTGTAATCGTACATGTAGTACGGAGCGTCGCCGAGTGCGGACCAGCAGCCCTGCATGTCGGCGGCGTCTTCAAGGAAGAAGATGTAATCGTAAACGTTCTGCCATGCGTCGCCGTACCATACCTGACAGAATTCCTTTATAAGACCGTCGTATTCGTCCCACGTCATGTCGGGATTCCACAGAAGCTTTGCGTAAACGTAAGACATAAGGTCGTCAAAGCCGAGA
Organism: Eubacteriales bacterium; assembly: GCA_045641025.1. Lineage (GTDB taxonomy): Bacteria > Bacillota > Clostridia > Oscillospirales > CAG-272 > UMGS1312. Next base: position 2,616 of record JAZUGD010000140.1, on the reverse strand, counting down.
GTCGTTTCCTCGTTCTGTATGAACATGCCCTTGACGTTGTGTGCGGCGTAGAATCTCACGTCGGAATAAAGCTGTCTGAAAATGGCCGAGGGAGCTATGCTGTAGTTGAAGTGGTTGGCGTAATACCAAACGTGGATGTTGTCGGTAAGCTCAAGCCAGCCTTCAAAATTCTTTGCCTGATCGATGTTGTGATAACCGCGTGATTTCGCGTCGCATTCGGAGCCGTCAACGGGATGGTTGTTGCAGGCAAGATACTGACAGAAGCAGATGTAAAGATTGTCGGGAATCTCCATTTTTACGGGAGGCTGTTCGGTAACGAGGTAGGAGAGAGTCCAGAATTCGATTCCGGGATATTCTTCCTCCAGCTCTTCGGAAATTCTCGAAATAAAGTCGATGAGCGTAGCCATCGGCGCTTTGTATTTCTTTATAAGAGCGGAGCAGTCTGGGCAGCTGCACCATTTGCTCGTATCGTTCTGAGAAATTGAAATCATCGGCATGGTCTTGCCGAGCTCGAGACCCGAGGCAAGAAGGCCGTCAATATAAGTGCGGAGGTTTGCGATACACTCGTCGTAAACGTCGGGATCGGAGAAGCAGGGAGCCTCAAGGTCGGGAACGGACGGAATAAGTCTGTAAGAGGAGTGGTTTGCGTCGGGACCGAAGCTGTATCCGTATTTTTCCTTGTTCATCCAGCCCTTGTGCGTCCACGGACCGTTTACGTGGTTTGCAATAACGGATTCCTTATAGTCGGCGTTGAAGCCGCCTGCGGGATACAAATGATTTTTACCGTCAATCTGTGTATAAACGTCTCTGTATGCGAAGGGAGTATTAAGACCTTCGGTATGAGTGTATCCCGAGGGAATATCAATTCCGTCGCTTTCGTAAAGATACTTGACTCCGCGGGGGTAGAAACGGTATCCGAGTATGTTTTCGAGGAAGCCGTACGCTCCGTAAAGAGCGCCGCGCGCGTTGCCGCCGGTTATGGAAACCTGACCGTCGGTAACTGCGATGGTGAATGCTTCTTCACCGAGAGCGGAATCGTTCGCTATGGTAATCGTATGAGCGGACGGGGCAGAAGCAATCGAAAGGGATACGCCGGTAGCATCGGCGATATGGTCTCTCAGCACCTGAGCGGCGTAAGCCGCATTCTGGGATGTCGAATCAACGAAAATCGTGTAATCGGAGACGTCGGTACCGCCGAGGGTCAGAGACTTAACTCTGTATCCTTCGTTTTCGGTTACGTTAACGCTGCCGCCGCCTTCGCAATGGTTGGCAAAGTAACGTACAGCCGCATCAAGTCCGGCATTGTCTTTGCCTGCTATAACGACGTCGTCGCCCTCGGAACGGATAACGTAACCGCCTGCGATGAATCCGTCAAGAGAAACACCGTAGTCGGACGCAGTACCGTTGTCACATATTATAATATCACCGCTGACTGCAGCTCCGTCTTCCGTAAGGCGGGTATTCAGCCATGATGCGTAAGTATCAGCTGCCGAAGACGTTGAACGTACGGTAGCAGTGTCGGCGTCAGGCTCGTCCGCAGGAGCATCGCAGCCTGCAAGAACGGAGAGCACCATCAAAGCGGCGGAAATTGTTGCTATAATACGTTTCATGTAGATTTCTCCTTATAGTTACTTAAGTTAATAATATCATAAATCATAAATAAAATCAATATTACAAGGCGAAAAACCGAGAGACTTACGACATAAAAGCGAAATAAATTGACTTCTTGTCAGATTCGGTTTATACTATATCTGGGAGGTGAAAAGATGACTGCGATAATATGTGAACTGAATCCGCTTCATAACGGTCACAAATATCTTATAGACAAAGCAAAAGAATACGGAGACGGCGTTATTCTCATAATGAGCGGAAACTTCGTTCAGCGCGGAGAGAGCGCATGTGCGGATAAATATTTCCGTGCCGATGCTGCAGTGAAAATCGGTGCCGATCTCGTAGTCGAGCTGCCTTTCCCATGGTGCTCCGCGAGCGCCGATTATTTCGCACGTGCAGGTGTCTGCATTGCCGCATCACTTGGTGCCGACAGACTCGTGTTCGGCTCTGAATGCGGAGATGCAGAGCTTATCAATAAAGCAGGAGCAGCCCTTTCCGGGGGATACGACGAAGAACTTAAACAAATACAAAAAAGCGACCCCTCTACAGGTGCCGCCGCCGCAAGAAATGAAATTATAAATAAAATTGTCCCGGGTGCTTCCGATAAGCTTTCGGGTCCGAACGACATTCTGGGAGTGGAATACGCAAGACGCGCACTTTCTTACGGAATCGAATGTATTCCCGTAAAACGTACCGATGCGAAATCCGCCTCGGAGCTTCGCGCTCTCGGTGCGACGGAAGCGTCGGCGTATATGCCGCAGCCTTTTCCGGAATTTTTATCTCCCGAAAAGCTTTTCGACGCTCTCAGACTTGCCGTAAGACTTGATTCATGCGACGCGTATGCCGCAGAAGCCGAAGGCGGACTCGGCGAGAGAATAAGAAAAGCCGCGGGAAAATCCGCTGACGGTTCCGAAATGCTCAGCCTTTCGGCTACCAAACGGTATACCGACGCGCGTATCAGACGTGCGGCACTCTTCATGACGCTTAAGGTCAAACGTGAAGAAA
>JAZUGD010000139.1:0-7042 GCA_045641025.1 Eubacteriales bacterium | reverse complement strand
CGAGCAGGGAATACCGATAAAGTGCCTTGAGGCAGAGAAGCCTCTTTAACTCAGCCGAATATTGCCGCCTCACCGAGCTCTGATTCTATCTCGACGAGGCGGTTGTATTTTGCAACTCTTTCTCCTCTGCAGGGAGCACCCCCTTTGATATAATTTGCTCCGAGCGCAACTGCGATATCCGAAATCGAAGTATCGGGGGTTTCACCGCTTCTGTGAGACAGTACTGTTTTATAGCCGTATCTTTCGGCAAGCCTGCACACGGCGACAGTTTCGCTGAGCGTACCTATCTGATTGGGTTTTACAAGTATTGCGTTCGCTTCACCGTTATTAATACCGGATTTCAGGCGTTTACAGTTTGTTACGAACAAATCGTCTCCCACAAGCATTAAATCTCTGTCAGCTTCAAGTGTGGCTTTTTTCCAACCGTCCGAATCATTTTCTCCGAGAATGTCTTCAATTGAAATAATGGGGTACTCGTGCGCAAGACTGAGAAATTTTTTGATAATTTCGTCTGAAGACATACTCGTTTTAAGTTTCGGAAGATGATATCCGTCGCCGGTTTCCCATTCGCTTGCAGCTACGTCAAGCGCTATTTTTACTTTACCGTTATAACCTGATTCGTCAATTGCCGCGCAAAGATAATCAAGCGCTTCGGATTCGTTATTAAGATCCGGCGCAAAACCTCCCTCGTCACCGACAGCGGTGCTTTTTTTATCTTTTTTAAGAATGCCGGCAAGTCGGTGATATATTTCACTGCACGCAAAATAAGCGTCCGAGAATTTCGAAAATCCATTCGGTACAAGCATGAATTCCTGAACGTCAAGACTGTTGTCGGCATGTGCTCCGCCGTTAATTACGTTCATCATCGGAACAGGCATTTTAAAAGAACACACTCCGCCGAGGTATTTGTACAGCGGCATTCTGTAATAAGCAGCAGAAGCATGAGCAACGGCAAGCGAAACGGACAGAATCGCATTTGCACCGAGGTGTGATTTGTCATCCGTTCCGTCAAGCTTGCACATTATCGCGTCAGCAGTGGTAAAACACGGAGTTATACCGATTAAACTGTCCCTTATTATGCCGTTTACGTTTCCCACGGCTTCAAGAACGCCTTTTCCGCCGAGACGTTCACTGTCATTATCTCTGAGTTCTTTTGCTTCATATGAGCCCGTAGATGCGCCGGAAGGCACCGATGCGACACCGATGCTTCCGTTTGAAAGAATAACTTTCGTTTCTACCGTAGGATTGCCTCGCGAATCAAGTATTTCACGCGCTTTAACGTCTTCGATTTTTACTTTACAGAAGTTCATCATTTCCCCCATGCGATATTTGATAACCTTATTTTTTCGCCGTCAGCCTTAAAATATACACATTGTTAATGATAAACTCATATACTGATAATAAATTAATTTTGAAAGGAACGTGCCGATGAAGATTTATAGCGTTAAAGAAGGGGACACATTATACGGAATTGCAAAAGAAAACAATACGACGGTATCGAGAATTATAGACGACAACGGACTTGCCGAGCCTTCAAGACTTACGGTAGGACAGAGTCTTATTGTTTTGAACCCTTCGTTGACCTATACAGTAAAAGGGGGCGATACGCTATATGGAATCGCTTCGAAATTCGGAGTTACAACAGGTGACTTATGGAGAAACAATCCGTCTCTCGGAGGAAAAGACGTAATTCACCCGGGAAGCACCCTTATAATAATTCCCGAAGAGAAACCGTACGGAAATATTTCAGTTAACGGATATGCTTATACTTTTATAGATGATGACGTGCTCGAAAAAACGTTACCGTATCTTACGTATTTATCGGTGTTTTCATACGGTCTCACAAAAATCGGCCAACTTCTGCCGCCTTCAAATGACGACGAAAGGCTGATAAAAAAAGCAATAAAATACGGCACAATACCGCTGCTTGTTTTAACGTCTTTAACCGAAAACGGTACGTTTTCAAGCGAACTTGCCAAAGAAGTAATTACAGATTCATGCTTAAGCGATATAACCGCGAAAAACGCAGTACGGAAGGCTATCGAAAAGGGGTACGGTGGTATTGACGTTGATTTCGAATATATTGAGCCCGATGCATCGGACGCGTATATAGATTTTATAAGGCAAATCAAACAAGAAGCACCGGAAGATTTCGAAGTATTCGTCTCTCTCGCACCGAAGACAAGTTCTTCTCAAAAAGGACTTTTGTACGAGGGGCATAATTATAAAGGACTCGGAGAGGTTGCAGACAAAACTCTTGTAATGACGTACGAATGGGGATACACGTACGGCCCGCCTATGCCGGTCTCTCCTATAGAAAACGTAAAGCGAGTGCTTGACTTTGCGGTGACTGAAATCACGTCCGACAAAATCTTTATGGGAATACCCGATTATGCTTACGATTGGACACTTCCGTATGTAAAAGGTGAAAGCAAAGCGATTTCCATGTCAAACGAATCGGCTCTGAAGCTTGCCAAATCAAAAAATGTCGAAATCAAATATGATGAAGCCGCAGAAACACCGTATTTTTCATATTACGAAAGAACCGATGACGGTACTCGAGAACACGTGGTATGGTTTGATGATGCAAGAAGTTATTTTTCAAAACTGAAGCTTATAAACGATTACGGTCTTTCGGGAGGCGGAGTGTGGAACGTTATGCGATGGTTCACTCCGCTGTGGACGGTGTTAAATTCATTATACAGCATCAACAAAAAGCAATAATGAAAAACGGACTGTATTATCTTACAGTCCGTTTTGACTTTGTTATTCTATACGAGCGAGTGCTCCATCCATTTACCGGATTTAAACCTGAATGCAAAGAAGAGAGCACGGCAAACCCAGTCTATTATCATTGCAATCCATACGCCTACAATACCCATACCGAACGTACCGCCGAGTATGTAGCTGAATACGACGCGGAGAATTACCATTGATGCAATCGACACGAACATAGTGTACTTTACGTCACCGGCAGCTTTAAGAGCATTGGGAAGAACGAATGCCGTAGGCCAGAGAAGGAGTCCGAAGCCGCAATGAATCAGAATAAGTATTGCAGCATAGTGCAGGGCATCGGCAGACACGTTGTATAGCTTAAGCGTCAGCGGCATTGAAAGAATAACGAGAATGCTTGCAATCGCCGTGGAAATACCGGCGGACCTCATCATTCTTTTTGAGTACTTGAGAGTTTGCTCTTTGTTACCGGCTCCCATACACTGACCTACAACGGTAATCATGGCTATCTGGATACCCTGACCGGGAATACAGGCAAAAGCCTGAAGACTGTTTGCAACGGCATTAGAAGCTATCTGAGCGGTACCGAAAGTGGAAATAAGACTTACGACAAGCACCTTGCCGAGCTGGAATATTCCGTTTTCGATACTCGTGGGAATACCTATGTAAAGAATCTTTTTGAGCGTATGAAAGTTAATTCTGAATCTCCGGAGTCTTACGTGAATCAGCTCGCGCTTATCAAAGATTCGTATAAGCAGATATATCATACCTACTAAGCGAGCGAATACGGTTGATATGGCGGCACCGTCAAGACCGAGCTTGAATACGTATATAAGAAGTGCGTTACCGATAACGTTCAGAACGTTCATTACGATGGAAGAACGCATCGAAATTCCGGAGTTACCCATGGAGCGGAACAATGCACCGGCTCCGGAGTACATTGCTATGAGCGGATATGACGCAGCGCTGTAAACAAGATATCTGAGCGCATTGTTCATGACGTCTTCTTCAATGCTGCCGAAAAGCAGTTTAAGGAGAGGACGTCTTACCGCAAGGACGACACCCATAATTACAGTCGAGAATACAAGAAGAAGGAACATAAGTTGTGTAGCACTGCCGCACGCTTTAGAGGATTGCTTCTTTCCGAGATACTGTGCCGCAAGTATTGCACCGCCCGTTGCAAGTCCCGTAAAACAGTATATTATGAATACGTTGACCATATCCACAAGTGAAACGCCCGATACGGCTGCTTCTCCTACGTAAGATACCATCATTGTATCGGCAATACCGAGTGCAATCGAAAGGAAATTTTCGATTATAAGAGGTATAATCAGCTGTCTCAGCTGTTTTTTTGTAAATATTTCTTCTTCCATTTTAAATGGTCCCTTTCGCTTCCGTTTTGGCACATTCGTCAAGTATTATGTCTCTCTCGCAGAAAGGTTCTTTCTTACCGTTAATAAGCTGATAAGTTTCATGACCTTTACCTGCAAAGAGAACAATATCTCCGGGAGAAGAAGTGCGAACGGTATAGCGTACCGCTTCCTCGCGGTCGGGGATAGTTATATATTCAGCATCGTTTGACATGTATGATACGATGTCGGTAATGACGTGCTCGGGGTCTTCTGTGTCGGGATTATCGGACGTTATTACCGAATAATCCGAATATGCCGATGCAGCCTCGGCAAGCTCACGCCGTCTTACGAACGTTCTGCTTCCCACGGAGCCGAACACGGTTATCAGTCTCGTGGGATTATATTCTCTTAAAGTAATAAGCGCTTTTCTCAGGCTTTCTCCGTTATGAGCGTAGTCAATTATGAATGTTCTGCCTGCAAGGGCGGGCACTACCTCAAAGCGACCTGTTACGGATATGCCCGAAAGAGCACGTACCGCTTCTTCTTCATTTACGCCGAGACTTGCCGCACAGGCTATCGCGGCCAGAGAATTATATATGCTGAATCCTCCGGGAGTACGAAGACGTACGTTATACCGTTTGTATTTCGTATGACATACGTAATCAATACCGAGCGTTGTCGTGTCTCGGTAAAGAGTACCGCCCGTGCCGTAATAGTCGGAATTTTCGGAAAGTCCGAATGATATAAGCTTCGCGTTATCGGAATGTCCTTTAATCACATCAAGTGAGTTGACGTCGTCCGAATTGTAGATAACAGTACCCGGACAGTTATCAAACAAAAGGGATTTTGCATGCTTATAATCTTCAAAATCGGTATGCTCTCCCGAACCTATGTGGTCGGGGCTCAGATTAAGAAACAGTCTTACAGCAAACGGTACGTTATCTACGCGATAATGAGCAAGTGCCTGAGAGGAAACCTCAATAGCGGCATATTTCACACCGCTTCTTACCATTTCGTCAAAATAATGATGCAAATCGCGGCTTTCGGGAGTTGTATTCGTCGTTTCGGTATGTTTGCCGTTAATGATAACACCGTTTGAACCGACGTAAGCACAGTTTTTTCCGCTTGCGTTAAGTATTCCCGAAATCAATAGTGCGGTTGTGGTTTTTCCTTTTGTTCCGGTAACACCGATAACAGTGAGTTTCTCGGCGGGGAAGTCATAGAAGAATGCGGAGAGGGAGGAGAGGGTTTTGCGGGTGTTCTCAACGATAATATAAGCAGCATCGGACGGAAGTCCGGGGTTTCTTTCACATAAGAAAGCTCTGCATCCGTGTGAATATGCCATTTGGGCATAAGTGTGACCGTCGGTGTTATGACCCGTAAGACATATGAATAAATCACCCTCGCATACCTTACGAGAGTCAAATTCCAAACGGTATATTATATCACTGCCCGCGTTGCTTTTTCCGCCTTTAAACGGAACACCGAGATAATCGGATAATTCAGACAGAGTTTTGAGTGTTGCCATTTTATACCTCATTCGGCAAGCATGGGTATAAGACTTTTACCCCATGCCGTCAGTTTTTCGTCAAATCCGGTCTGCATCTTGCCGAACATATTTATCGTAAAACAGGAGAGCACTTCAAGAGAATCGGCGACGTAAGGAATACCGTGCATTTCTCTTATTTTAAGCTGTTCTGCCATTACCGAAAGCTCGGTACATCCGAGAATCATGCAGTCGCAACCGTTAGCTGCCAATTCTTCACAAACAGCAGAAAACATATGTTCCGGAACGTTCTTGCCTTGTTTTACGTAATCGTAAATTACAGAAGTGATTACTTTCTGTGTTGTTTCCGTGGGTATGAAATAATCGATTCCCGCTTCAAGGCATGATTTTTGATAAGATACAGCTTTTACCGTGCCTTCGGTTGCGAGAATTCCGGGCTTTCCGTATCCGGAATATTTCAGGAAATCGACGGTTTCGGAAATTATGCTCGGAACGGGAACGGAAACCGCTTTTCTGATTTCGTCTATGAAATAATGGGCGGTATTGCATGCAATTACGATGGCATCGGCACCGAACTGCTCAAGTCTGCGGGCATCGTCAACCATGACGGGAAGGGGAGAGTTTTCCGACTTTCCGGTTATATACGCGGTTCTGTCAGGAGTGGTTGCGCGACTGTTAAGTATAATATCAAAATGATCCTGATCGCACGATGCTTTTGTATGTTCGGTAATCATTTCGTAAAGATACGCGCTCGACATCGGTCCGAGACCGCCGAGAATACCGAGAAGCTTACTCATGAGCATCCTCCTTGTGCGAAGCGCATCCGCGGCGTGTAAGATCGCAGAAATACTTACCGTCAGTGAACTTAAAACCGCATCTGCTCATATAGTTCTTATCCGTATTTTCGGGTGCCGTAACTGAGGTGCATCCGCATCTTTCGAGAAAAGAACATACGGTGTGAATCATAATAAGCACGGATTCATCGTTTTCGTATCCTGCGGCAGATTTTACGGTAAGTATTGCAGGGAAATCACCGATGATAAATTCACAGATGCCGATAACATTACCTTCGTCAGAATTTATGTCCGGAAAATCAATGCTTGCAAATGCAAGTGCGTTTTTATAATATATCGCTCCACATGCATCGCATATTAATTTCTGTTCGTTTTTGTCTTCAAGGGGTTTTATTTTAAACATAAATGCCTCACAGCGAGTTTATATATTCTATCTCGGAAGCGGTAAGACGTCTCCATTTACCTGAAGGTAAATTTCCGAGTTCGATTTCGCCTTCTTTAATTCTTCTGAGTCTTATTACGGTAAGACCGACGTTTTCGCACATTCTTCGTATCTGTCGGTTACGTCCCTCGTGCAGCGTAATAAGTACGTCGGTGACGTTTTCCCCGCGGGAAGTTGTTCTTTCCGTTGAAACCGTTTCTATTTCTATGGGGCG
>JAZUGD010000138.1:0-4791 GCA_045641025.1 Eubacteriales bacterium | reverse complement strand
CATTCCGGCGGAGACAGCAAGAGAGTCCCGCAGTATTCGGCACTCGGCAAGCTTTTCTCACCCGTGCCGCACGAGCTTCCGAACGGCCGCTCATCGACCTTGTTTGATGAATTTATGATATCCATGTCCACCGTTCCCGGCAGAATCAGAGAGGGCATGGTACTTCTTTCGGGAGACGTGCTGCTCCTTTTCAATCCGCTTCTCATAGACTATTCCGGCAACGGTGCCGCCGCGATATCGTTCAAGGAGCACGTTGAGACCGGCAAAAATCACGGCGTGTTCCTGCGCGGAGATGACGGATACGTAAAAAAATGTCTGCAGAAGCAGTCTGTCGAAACTCTGCGCCGTGAGGGTGCGGTAAACGAGAAGGACTTTGTCGATATTGATACCGGAGCGGTGATTTTCTCAAAGGAGATGCTTTCATCTCTCTGTTATCTGATATCGGATAACGGTACCGTTACCGACGAAGCGTTTGAAAAATACGTAAACGGCAGGGTAAGACTGTCGCTCTATGCCGACTTCCTCTATCCTTTGGGGGAGGACGCCACGCTTGAGGCGTTTTATAAAGAGAAGCCCGAGGGGGAAATGTGTCCCGAACTTCTCGCCGCACGGCGGGAGGTCTGGCGCGTTCTTCGACCGTACCGTATGAAGCTTCTGCGGTTTGCCCCTGCTAAATTCATACATTTCGGCACGAGCCGCGAGATTCTCGCTCTCATGAATTCGGGAATCGGAGAGTACGAGCAGCTCGGCTGGAGAAGCAGCACCAACAGCAGCTGCACGGGCGCGGCGGGATATAACAGCGTGCTTTCGTCCCGGGCGGTATGCGGGGAAAACTGTTACCTTGAAAACAGCTACGTCCATTCCGGAAGCGTTGTAGGCGATAACGTAATTCTCTCGTATATCGACGTTCACGGAAGAACGATTCCGTCCGACGTCGTCGTTCACGGAATAAAACAGGAGGACGGAAGGTTCGTCGTCCGGATTTACGGAATAAACGATAACCCCAAGGGTGGAGAAGACGAATCATTCCTCGGCTCATCACTTAAAGAATTCATAAACAAATATAACGTCGCTCCGTCCGAGCTTTGGGATGACGGAGACGGCGAAAACGTATGGAACGCGAAGCTTTATCCGTGCTGTGACACAGTCGATTCGGCACTTGACGCTGCGCTTGATTTTTATAATCTTATGCACGGAGAGGGCGACCCGACCGCATGGCTGAGCTCGGATAGAAAGAGCCTTCGTTCGGGCTTCAACGAGGCTGACAGCGATGCCATAATCAGCTGGGACAACCGTATGGGTGACCTCGTCCGTATGGAAAGAGTGCTCGGGCTTATCAAATCGGCATCACCCGCGAGCGAAGCCCCGTCGATTCTCGGCGCCGGTACTCTCACTCCGATACAGCGCGAGTGGTTCGAGAAGCACGCAGAGAATGCGGACTATTCAGAGAAAATCCGTCTGTATTATTACGTCGGCACCGCTCTCGGCGGTGAGAAAGGCGACACGCTTATAAGCCGCAGCTTTTCCTGCATAGGAGACGGTATAAAATCGGCGCTCCTCGGCGAAATACGAGAGAGCACGGACGCTCACATTGTTATGGATGAGCATACGGTAAAGCTTCCTCTCCGCGTGAATTTCGGCGGCGGCTGGAGCGATACTCCGCCGTACTGCAACGAGAACGGCGGTACCGTCCTCAACTCGGCGGTCAAGCTTAACGGGGAATATCCGGTAGCGGTAACCCTCAAAAAAATCAAAGAGAAAAAGATAATATTCGACAGCCGCGACATGGACGTTCACGGCGAGTTTGACAGTATAGAAGAGCTGCGGCGTACGGGTGACCCGTACGACCCGTTCGCGCTTCAGAAGGCAGCGCTTCTTGCGTGCGGCATCATCCCCGAGAAGGGCGGCAGCCTTGACGTGATACTTACGCGTCTCGGCGGCGGATTCGAGATGCACTCCGAGGTTACGGGAGTACCGAAGGGAAGCGGACTCGGTACGAGCTCGATCCTTGCGGCGGCGTGCGTAAAGGCTCTCCTTGAGTTTATCGGAGAGGAATACACCGAGGACAGACTTTATTCCACCGTGCTCGTTATGGAACAGATTATGTCCACCGGCGGCGGTTGGCAGGATCAGGTCGGCGGGGTAACTCCGGGAATCAAAATGATAACGGCGGAGCCCGGTATGTGCCAGAATATAAAGGCAGAGCACGTTATGGTTTCGCCCGAAACCCTGCGTGAGCTCAACGAGCGTTTCGTGCTTATATATACGGGTCAGCGCAGGCTTGCGCGAAATCTTCTGCGTGACGTCGTAGGACGTTATATCGGTGCCGAGCCCGACGCTCTCAGTGCACTTGCCGAAATAAGAAGGCTTGCCGTTTTGATGCGTGATAAGCTTACGGAGGGCGATGTCGACGGCTTTGCCTCGCTTCTCGACGAGCATTGGGCAATGAGCCGCAAGCTTGACTGCGGCAGCAGCAACACGCTTATAGACCAGATTCTCGAAAGCGTCTCCGACCTTACCGCAGGCAGAATGATATGCGGTGCGGGCGGCGGCGGTTTCCTGCAGGTCGTACTGAGGCGCGGCGTAACGAAAGCCGACGTTCACGAACGTCTCAAGGACGTCTTTATGGACTCGGAAATCGACGTCTGGGACTGCGAGCTTGTGTAAATCAAAAGGACTGTTCGGCTGAACAGTCCTTTCTTTTATTCTTCAAGCTGCTTTCCGAGAAAGCCTGCGGCAGTCTGCACGAGCTTCGCTTCAAGCTCGGGGCTTGCGTGCTTTTTTGCATCGTTTTCATCGGCGAAAACCGAGGCCACGACTCCCGCGATATCTCCGTCGGCGATAATAGGCATCGCACAGCTTACGCGTGCCGAAGCGCCGTCAACAACCTCGACGGTTTCGTCTCCGTCAGCGGAGAAAAACGAACGCTTTTCCATGATTTCTTCAAGCGCATGTGAAAGCTTGCGCTCGGCATATTCCTTCTTCGGAAGTCCCGCGCACGCAATAACCGCGTCTCTGTCGCATATTACCACTGCGAGCTGACACGTTTTGTGAAGCGTTTCCGCATACTGTCCCGCGAAGGACGAGAGCTCGCCTATAGGCGAGTACTTCTTGAAAATCACCTCCCCCTCGCGGTCGGTGTATATCTCAAGCGGGTCTCCCTCGCGGATTCGCATCGTTCTTCTTATTTCCTTCGGTATGACGACACGTCCGAGGTCGTCGATACGTCTTACAATTCCCGTTGCTTTCATATATTTAACCCTTTCGTGAATGTTCGTATTCATGTGAATTGCCTGCCTTGTTAGTTTTGGTAAGCGCGGCGTAAATATTCAAAAAGGGTCAAAATTCTTAAAAGAAAAATTTCCCGAAAAAAGAAAAGCCGTCTCGTGTGAGACGGCTTTGGGTATTATTTCGTCATTTTTTCCTGCTTGACCTTGTGGTCGATAACGTGACGCGAGGCAAGCTCGTCTCTCACGTCCTCGAGCGAGATTCCCGCCTCGACCATAAGCACCATAACGTGGTACGCGAGGTCGGCTATCTCGTATACGGTTTCCTTTTTGTCCTCGGCTTTGGCGGCGATTATGGCCTCGGTGCTTTCCTCGCCGACCTTCTTGAGAATCTTGTCAAGCCCCTTCTCGAAGAGGTAGGTTGTGTACGAGCCTTCCTTCTTTTCGGTCTTTCTGCCGCGGATAAGCTCCATAAGTCCCTCGTACGAGAACTCGTGTCGCTCATCGCTTTCGTAAATCACGTCGCCGAAGCAGGAGTACGAGCCGGTGTGGCACGCGGGACCGTCGGGCTCAACCATGACTACAAGCGCGTCTCGGTCACAATCGGCGGTAATTGATACTATATGCTGATAGTTTCCGCTTGTCTCGCCCTTGAGCCACAGCTTCTGTCTTGAGCGACTCCAGAAGCACGTCAGCCCTTTCTCCTCGGATATCCTGAGGCTTTCGCGGTTCATGTATGCGAGAGTAAGAACCTTTTTCGTTTTTGCGTCAACGACAATTGCGGGGATGAGTCCCTTTTCGTCAAATTTAAGAGATTCGATGTCAATCATAACTAAACCTTTCTTTTACAGTCTTACGGGGATGCCCGCGTCTGCCATTGATTTTTTAAGATCGGAAATTTTAATCTCACCGAAGTGGAATACCGATGCCGCGAGTCCCGCGTCAACACGCGGGAGAGTACGGAACAGCTCGATAAAATCTTCGGTTTTGCCCGCACCGCCCGACGCGATAACGGGAACGTTTACGGCGTCACATACGGCGGAGAGCATTTCAAGGTCAAATCCGCCCTTGACACCGTCGGTGTCAATGGAGTTTACGACAACCTCACCCGCGCCGTTTGAAACACACCGCTTAATCCACGATATGGCTTCGATTCCGGTGTCCTCGCGTCCGCCCTTGGCAAATACGCGGAACTCACCGTCTACGCGCTTTATATCAACCGAGAGAACGACGCACTGGTCGCCGTAAATCTTCGATGCCTCACGCACGAGAGAGGGGTTCTTTATCGCACCCGAGTTTACACTTACCTTATCGGCGCCGCATTTGAGCACACGGTCGAAATCGTCGACGGTGTTGATGCCTCCGCCGACGGTCAGCGGTATGAAAACCCTGCTTGCCGTTTCACGCAGAATCTCGGCAAACAGCTTTCTGCCGTCGCTTGATGCGGTAATATCGTAAAACACGAGCTCGTCCGCACCGCAAGACGAGTAAAACTCGCCGAGCGCCACGGGAGACGAAACGTCGCGCAGTCCTTCGAAATTTACGCCCTTGACAACTCTGCCGT
>JAZUGD010000137.1:0-3338 GCA_045641025.1 Eubacteriales bacterium | reverse complement strand
TGTTCTGCAGGTCCACGCAGGGACAACCGTCCCCGTCATCCCGAGGCACGGGCATAACGAAAAAGACGGCTTTCTTGCAGTGCCGTGGGGATCCGGAGCTGCGGTTTGGTATTCTTTACGGTGGTAAGCGGATAAACGGTTCGTGTTTGCTTGGTGGATTTAGTCTGTACTTGAGCACCTGCAAGCCCGACCACGCACAAACTTGACTATAGCCGTATCTCTTCGACGTATAGAGATAGCGTCCGTACATCCGGATCCCCACGCCGCTTGAAGTACGCTTTTTCTATAGTACCGCCTCGGCTCGGGATGACGGTGTCGGTTGTCCCTGCGTGGACGTGCACGGTTGTGCGAAATTTCCGCAGATCCTTCGCGGGGCTCAGGATGACAAAACAAGTGTGTACACAGACATACGGTATAGTATAATTCCGAATTCCGCTTTCCGCAATTCCGTGGTTGTTCGGCTTCGGGGAAATGGGTGTTAGGCTTCGCCTAAACCCTTCGAGTTTGCCTGCGGCAAACATCGCCATTCATAATTCCCGTGAAATTCCCCCGAAGATGTCCGCTTATCTTCCCACTTCCCGCAAAATCGGGAAATACGTATTGACAGCGCCCCCTTCGCGTGATATTATGGCGACAAGAAACGAACAAACGTTCGCAAATTCAGAGAAAAACGAAAGGACAAAAAATGACCGTAAACTCCGGATACCCTGCCGACTGTTTTGCAAGAAGAACCGCCTCGCCGCATTGCGCCGCGCTGACCAAAGAGCTATGCCGCGACCCGCGAAGACGCTGCCCGTTTTACCAGACCGCCGAGGAGAGAGCGGCGAGAGACCGTCTCTACGGCTCCGCCTGCGACGCCGAGCGCCGCATGCAGCTCGAATATTGGAGAGAAGCGAAAAGAAAGAGGAGAACGTAACCGGCGCAGTGGGGTTCGCCAAAGGCAAACTCGCGGGGTTCAGGCGAAGCCTAACACCCACGGAATTGCGGAACGGCGGCGTTTGCCAACGGCAAACCCGAAGGGTTTAGGCGAAGCCTAACACCCACGGAATTGCGGAATTATGGCAAGTACTCATTTGTGGCTTTATTTAACATGAGCGAACGGGGCGTCGAGGACGTCGCCCCCTACAACTTATAAATAATGTTTCGCCGTAGGCGAAAGAAAAAGCCTGCGGATTTACCGTAGGCTTTGAGAGATTCAGTTTGCTATGATTTTCAGTACCGCTACCGCGTCGATGACGTTTATCTTTCCGTCTCCGTTCACGTCACCGCGGTCGGGGTCGACCGTGACGTTCCACCGGGCGATATACTTGAGAAGGAGCGTTGCGTCCGTGAGGTTCACGGTGCCGTTTCCGTCAACGTCACCCTGCGGCTTGTTCTGCGAGGCGGCGTATGCGTTGGCGGCGGAGAGGCTGGTGAAGAACTTCACGTCCTTCAAATCAATTCCCTCGCCCGTCGTACCGATGCCGGTGTCGTCGAAGAGGTCAAACCGAACGAAGTTCATCCGTCCGCTCCAGCCGAGCGTTACGACGTTCGTCTGGTAGGTACCGTTCTTTTGGAACGCCGTCTTCACCTTGCCGGTGAGAGACGGGTCAAGGTCGCGTCCCGCCGAGCCGGTCAGACCGAGCGTGAACGTGCCGCCGTCCGTTTCGGTGGGCTTTGCGGTAATCGCCATATATTTGTACGCTGCCGCATCGGGACCGTAGAAGAGGTCGAGCTTGAAGTTCGGGTTCTTGTGTCCCGTCGCGTACGCGGTGAGCACGCTGCCGTCAAGGCTCGTGCCGACGGAGTCCGCCTCGCGGGTGAGCACGGGCACGGTGGAGGAGGTAAAGTCGATATCGAGGTCGTTAACTCCGCTCTTCGAGGGGCCGCACGCGAGAATTACGCCGTTGACGACGCTTCTCTCGGCATGGCCGGAGTCGCACGGGAGACCCGTGAGCGTGTAGTCGCCGCTCGCGGTTTCGCAAGCCATCGCCGCCGAGCCGCCGCCGTCGAGGAGGAACGCGGTGTCGAGGTCAAGCTCTACCGAGAGGTCGTCAAGCTGGTTGATGTAAAGGCCGTAGCTGTAGCCGGAGCCCTGTCTGCCGTAGGAGGTGAGGAAGATAACGTTGCCGTTCTTCTTCACGCCGATAATCGAGGTCGGGTAGTTGGTCGTCTGCGTTTCCATGTTGACGACCTGACCGTTTATGATGGTGGGCATATGTCCGCCGACGCAGTTGTCAACGTCGTACCACGTTTCGGTGTTGCCGTACAGGTCGTCGCGTATCGAAACGGATACGGAAATGCTGCAGCCGACGGTGAGGGAGCGGATTTCGTTCGTGATGTCGGTGCCGCGGGCAACGAGGATGAGGCGGTTCGCCTTCATCGTTGCGCGGGACTGACCGGGAGCCGATACGGACGTAACGGTACCGGTGACGGTCGCGCCGTGGCGTATGCAGTAGTCGTAGCCGCAGTCAATCGTAATCTCGTACGCGTCGGAGAGGCAGTGAGTCGTCTGCGGTCCCTTGTCGGTGTAGAGAATCGTGCAGTTGTTGTCGGGAATACGGTTGATACCGTCGACCGAGATGGTCTGGTTCTTCGTCGTGTTTACGAGAGTGGTGGTCGTCTTGATGTTGCCGAAGACGGCTCTGCCGTCGGAGGTCATGCCGAACGAGTGGAAGTCACCGTTCCAAGGCAGCTCCTCGGGAATCTGCGACGAGCAGACGATTTCGCCGTCGTACATCGTAAATCCGCGGGGGATGTAGAGGTGGCTCGTTACGTTCGCGGGACCGATGCTGTTCGCGGAGGTACGGGACATGTCTCCCGCAACGCCCCACATATCGCCGTTGATGGCGCAGAGAGCGCGGCGCTCGCCGTTATATTTGTTGTTGTACTGAGTCGTCATCGCGCTCGGCTTTGCAAAGGAGTTCAGCCACGAGCCGCCGCTCTTCATCTCGACGTAGAGGTCGTCCTGCGTAGGGTCGAACTCGACAATCGAGAACTGCTGACGCTTGTACTTCGACGTGTTGGCAAGGTCGTACTTCGTCAGCGTAACGCCGTCGTAAAGGTACTCGACGTCACGGCTCTGCTCGCCCGTGATGGTCGGCTGGTCGAGATAGTACGACTGTACGGCGGATACCGCCGTCGCAAGCGCCGACGCCGCAAGCGCGAGAGTAAGAATAACGGAAATTATTTTTTTCATTTTGTGCCCTCCGTAAAAATGTCCGAAAATGGAGAGAGATTTCCTTATAATATATTGTAGCATAAATTTAAAGGAAATGCAAGAAAAAAGTGCAGAGTGCAGAACGCAGAGTTATGAGTAAGTCGGATCGTAGCCATGTCGTTCTGTGAGCCAAGGAGTT
>JAZUGD010000136.1:0-5482 GCA_045641025.1 Eubacteriales bacterium | reverse complement strand
ATCCACTGTGCCGTCGTTGTTTACGTCGGCGCTTGCACCGAATACGTTGATTCCGTTAAATCCGGCAAGGTTTCTCGTAAGTGCATTTACGTCGGCAGAACCGATAACTCCGTCGGCGTTAACGTCTCCGGACTTAACCTGTACGTCGTTTGCCGCGCTGTACACAGTCATTACCGCCGCATTCTTTGCCGCGGGATTCATGCTGAGGAACGTATTAGCCTCAGGTGCTTCCTCGGGCTCACTCTTGTAGGTGATCTTCACGTTGGTGAGAGACAGTACGTTCGAGCCGGTGTTCGTAATGATAACGGGCTCGCTGGTATTGCCGTTCCACTCAACGTTTTCGGTAATATCGTAGTAGAGGTCGGTTGCGGTGGCTGCGGTTATCGTCTTGCCTGCTGCGGTGCATGCCGCGTCTCCGTTCACACACTTGAGTGCTATCTGTACGGAGGCGATATTCGACGCATCCGAAGTGTTCAGGCAGAATGCAACGGACTGTCCGCCCGCGAGGTATACCTCGTTGTTGGGTCCGTAGTTGGTGTAATCGTCAATGTCACCGTTTGCACCGAAGTTATCGACGAATACGACTCCCGCGGAGGTGCCGAAGTCGCCCTTTGCGAGAAGGTTCTGTCTAAGCTCGATGAACTCGGGATAGCCTTCGTTATCCTGAACGTAAACCGCTTCGCACTCCGCATTGCCCCGTGCGGGGTTGTAGATGCGGATTGCATCAAGGCAGAATTCGTAAGAGCCGTCGCCTGCGTGGTCGAAGAAGCTGTAATACTGAGGAGTAACCGTTACGGTGTAGGTACCGTACGAAAGCTCATCCATGCTCTTGATGACGGGTATCTGATAGAGAGTTCCGTTATCGTCAGTTACAAGGTTACCGTCGCCGTCAAGCTCGTAGCCGTAGTAGTTGTCAACAAGCCAGGTTGCGTCATAGCCGTTGCCCTTTACGTTAACGGTGATGATACCCTGATTTGCGTCGGTTACCGATATGATGTCAAAGCCCGTACCGGTAAAGGTAAAGGCTGCGGTAGGCCATTCGGTCATGCCGTCGCTCACGGTAGTCTTCTTACCGCTGCCGAGAGAATATTCGTCGCATTCGCCGTATGCGGGGTCGTAACCGTAAACGTTGTTTGCGTCAATTCCGTACGGGTAGCTGTATCCGGGACGGTCCTCGCTCTGAGCCTCGCTCATGGCGGTGCCCGCCGAGGTCCAGGTTCCGGTGAAGGTTACGAACGAGTCCTCGTAATATACGACGGTCGCGGGAATGACGTCGAGTTCCTCGTACAGATAGTAGGTATCGGGACGGCCCTCGTTATCGTGAGTATCAATCTGAACTACGCAGAAGACTCTGTCTGCGGCGGAGATCATCGTGCTCATCGTATATACGACCGTATTGTCGTCTCCGAGAGTGAAGGTACCCGAGACTGCGGTGTGAGAAATTTCGCCCTTGTTAAGCATACGCTTGGTGAGATCGGAGCCCTTCTGATACTTAACGAAGCCTACGGGAGTTGCGGTGGCGTTCGGGTCGATATCGATATCGTTCGAAAGAATGTGTACGCTTACCGGAATGCCGTAGTCAACGACTACGACGTCGGGAGTAAGTGCAAAGTCGTTCGGAAGCGGCACGATATCGTAGCGTACGCCGAATGCGACGTGAGTCTGCAGATAGGTAGTGTCGGTGTCGACACGTCTCGTGGTCTGTGCACCCGTCTGAGTATATCCGCCCTTTTCGGCAGATGCATCGGCAGAAGGAATCGAAACAACCAGACTGCCTCCGTGAAGCGTGCTGACCTTGACATCATAGTATGCGTTCTCGTCATACAGATAGTAACCGACAGGCAGCTTATCTCTCGCCGTGATTCGCTGCGCCTCTACCGTCAGGTCGTCGTTGAGGTATATCTCCTCGAAATCGGGTCCGACGATTATGACACGGTTTGCGAAAGGAACGACCTGACCGAGAGAGTTAACCGGTTCGCCCTTGTAGTTTACAAGATAGAACTCGTACTTGGTTGTAGCGCCGCCCCATACGACTGCGGGAATCTCAAACGTCTTCTCGGCGTGCTTGCCGAAGATATCAATATAATCGACGGTTGCTTCCTCGTTGGTGTAGTAAGCACCGTCGGCTGACTCTCCTTCAAGTGCTCCCTTGAGGTATGCGTAGAAGGAAATTGCAACCTCCTTCTCGGTGATGGAGCCTATCTTCCACGAGAAGCTCTCAACGCCGTCCGCATCCTTGGTGTAGGTGAAGTAATAAGCGGCGATTTCCACGGTACCGTCAGAATTTACGGTAAGGATGTTCTCTTCGTCACCGAATATGCTTGAGTACGCCTCGGTACCGTCGGCACTGAACGTAACGGTTTCAAGCGTATCGTACGTGCCCTTACGTGTACCGATCAGGTCCATGTCGGTGGTTTCGCCCTTCGTGTAAAGGTCGTATGCCTTTATTTCGATAACGTTTTCACCCCAGTAGTCTTCCATGGAGGCGGTATCGGTACCGTCAATGCCGGTTCCGATGGTATCGCCGATCTGAAGGGTGAAGTTACTGCCGATAACATCGGTAACCTGCGCCTTTTCACCGGCGTTCTTGATTGCCGTTGCAAGAGAACGGTAGAAGTTCACGAGAGTCTCGGAGTCGCTTGCAAGGGTAACGTTGAGCTCGTCGCCTTCTCTCTCGTTATTGCCGGACTTCGTTGCCTTGAGCATATCCTTGAGAACGAGCTCAAGTTCTCCCTCTGCCCAGGAGTAGGAGCTGAAGCCGCCGTGTGCAAGGTCGAAGCCTACGGCGTACATATTTCCGTCTACAGTATCGTATACGGCCTTTGCGTAAGTGTTCTGAGTCGACGAAATGTAGTTGTACCAGGTGTTCTGGTTGGCAGTGTAGTTTTTCTTATAGTCGGTTTTCGTTCCGGGCTGATAAGCGTCGGAGGTACCGGTTCTGTAGTACTCGTTGTTGTAGTCGGACGGTGCACCGTCGGTCATGAATACTACGTACGTTTCTCTGCCGGTTGCTTCATAGTCGGCATATTTGCTCTGTACTGCTTCGATGGCGCTTGCCGCCTCGCAGAATGCAAAGTCGTAGTTGGTATCGCCTCGGTTCGTACCGTTTACCACGGTATCACCGTTTTCGTCCACAATCTTAATTTTGTAGGTTGCGGTCGTACCGCTTACGGTACCGGTTACGGAAGAACCGTCGAAGGAGATTTTAGCCTCGTCGGCAGATTTGACGCTGTCGAAAACGGTCATAACGGAGTCAACGTAAGAGTTGTTGCCCGCACTGTTCGCCGTGTCATAACCGCCGAAGGTTACGAAGGTCAGGCTGTTGTCGGTAGCGCCGCTGGCGTTGTCTCCGAGAAGGATATCGGCAAACTGCGATGCGGCTTCCATAGCCGTCTCAAACTTGGTGGTCGTATCGTTGTCGCCGTAGCCGGCTACCTTCTGGTAGTCGCTTGCAGAGGTGTAATTATCGAACCAGTCCATAGACCATGCCATGGAGTTCGATACGTCAACGACGAGAACGACGTCAACGCCGGTCTTTGCGGAAATACCCGCAACGTCGAGCTCGACCTTGGTTACACCGGTCGTGTTGAAGTTTTCACCGCTCTCGGCAGTCTTGTGAATACGGACCGCACCGTCCTGAGGATATTCGGGCGCGTCTTCCATGTCGGCGTCTTCGTATCCGGTGTAATCGTACTCGGGAAGCGGAGCAAGCTTATTGATAACGGTTATCGCACAAACGGCGGAAACCCGGTTTTCGGTCTTAAGCTCTTCGCCGTTAACCTTGGAAACGGTTGCGGTGATCGTGGCGGTGCCCTCGGCTACGGGAGTAACCTTACCGTTTGCGTCAACGGTTGCAACGGCTTCATCCGAAGACGTCCACGTGATTTCATAGGTGTCTGCGGCTGCAAACGCGTCGCCGCTGTCCTTTACACGTACGCCTACGGTCGGTCTGACAGTCAGCGTGTCTTCGTTATATATGTTAAGTCTTGCGGTCTCGGGATTAAGCGAGAGGGTTGCCTCGTATTCCGTACGTACAACGGTAACGGTAATCTCAACGGAGATGGGAGAAGTAAGGTTCTTACCGTTTACCGCACTCAGAGTTGCGGTAATCGTGGTGGTGCCTTCTTCCTTGGGGGTAACCTTGCCGTTTGCGTCAACGGTTGCAACGTTCGGCTTTGAGGAGGTCCAGGCAACGGTGGAGGAGGTGACCGCCGCCGCGGGACTCAGCGTAATCACGGGAGTCAGCGTGGCGGTATCATTAATATTCAGCGGCGTGGTGCCGTTATAGTTAACGCGGAAGTTTACCGATGCGCCGGTGACGTGCTCGGTAAGCTGATAGAGACGGATGTCGGCTGCGGCAGTGTTATAGCTGAAATTGTTGGCGGCATAACGGAGATAACGGCTGCCGTTATTAAGGCGGAATACGCTGCCGGTTCTTGCCGTAACCGTCCATGCAGCGGGCGCATTGGCAAGGCCCATCGTGTTGCCGCTGTTCAGGTATTTCCCGCTCTGTGCGATGGAGTAGCCGTCAGCCTTCTGATATACGGAAGCCGCGATGGCTGCCTCGGTGCCTGTTCTCGTTGTGCTCTGGGTCTGGCCGATCTGAGTAACGTTCGCAGTGTTTCCGGTGGTGGAATAACCCCACGTATAGGTATAGGTTCTGCTAATGGTACCGGAAGAGCTTCTCTTGGCGTAGACGGGGTAGTAGTTGTTTCCTACCTTATAGTAATAACCCGAGGCGGCAGTCCAGTTGGTGGAGTTGCTTGAAATCAGGTCATTGCACGTGACGTTGGGAGTCGCCGTGTAGCCCATCTCGTCAATCGTCCAGCCGTAAGCGTCGGTATTGAGAGTAATGGTATTGCCGCTTACGGTAAAGTTTGTAAACTTGCCGGCATTCGCGCCGTTGACGTACAGCAGAGCATTACCTTCGTTGTTCACTATCAGGTACTGCTCACCGGGCGTGAGCGAAGATACACGCGTGTAGATATAGCCGCCTGCAAGAGAGCCGGCAGCGCCCTCAGACGGCTCGATGCCGAGAATGTAAACGCTGTTGTGGTCGGTGGTGAACACAATATAGCCGTCTTCCACAGCGGCGTTCATGTTCACGGGGTCACCCGTTTCGGGGATATAGTACACGGCAAGACCGTCGGTGCTCTGATTCTCGTGAATGCGAATCTTCACCGTGGCGGTGCCGGTTACGTCAAAGGTGAGGTCGTATGCGGTAATAGTTTGGGAAAGAACCTGAGCGGCCTTCTCAAATACCGACGCGTTATCAGCCTCTTCAAGCACGGTCGCCGTGCTGTCGACCTCGTCGCCGTTTGCGTTCAGGACTATAACCTCGGAATCCAGAGGATCAACGGGATCGGTGGGTTCGTCGGGTTCGTCGGGCTCGTCGGTTCCGGGGTCTTCTCCTCCGGGTTCATCGGTTCCGGGATTGTCGGGCTCATCGGACTCTGCGGTATACTTAAGCAGTTCGGCATAG
>JAZUGD010000135.1:0-2582 GCA_045641025.1 Eubacteriales bacterium | reverse complement strand
CGCTTTTCTGTTTAACAAGTCTTCCCGTTTTACTGTCATAGGTACTGTCTCCATTACAATCCCACTCAATATAAAAGCAGAAATCAGCCGGAACGTCTATTGACATTACCTGTTTAACACATGAAGTCAAAGAAAAAACTAATGTTAGTACTAAAGCGACAATTATGATTCGTTTCATACAGATTACCTCTACAAATTCTGATTTGTCAATATCTCTTATATCTGGGTTTACTGTACAAAACCAAAAAACATCCTTATCCACCCGTAGCATTACAGACGGGCTTCTTTTTTTGTTTTATTTTGCTACGATGTTTATGATCTTGCCGGGGACGTAGATTTCCTTGATTACGGTCTTGCCCTCGAGGAAGGACTTGACCTTCTCGTCGGCGTTTGCGGCGGCGAGAGCGGTTGCCTGGTCTGCATCCTTCGCGATGGTGACGGTGGAACGTACCTTACCGCAGATCTGGACGGCAATCTCGATGGTATCGTCGACGGTCTTGCTCTCATCGTACGTCGGCCAGTCGGCTACGGCGATGAGAGTCTTGTGACCGAGGGATTCCCATAACTCCTCGCAGAGGTGAGGTGCGAAGGGCGAGAGCAGACGGATGAACGTCTCGAACTCCTCAACGGTGAGGCTTCCGTGCTCGCAAGCCTCGTTGACGAAGGTCATCATTGCGGCAATCGCGGTGTTGAACTTCATCTCCTCGATATCGTTCGTGACCTTCTTGACGGTCTTGTGGACGAGAGAATCGAGCTTATCGGTGGTACCGTGACCGGAAACCATCGAGGTCATGCCCGCAACTCTTTCAAGGAAGCGCTTGCAGCCCTTGACGGAGTTATCGTTCCACGGAGCGGCAGAGCCGTAGTCACCCATGAAGAGGATATACGTTCTGAGCGTGTCGGCTCCGTACTTCTCAACGACGTCGTTGGGGTCAACGACGTTGCCGAGGGACTTGGACATCTTGACGCCGTTTGCGCCGAGAATCATTCCCTGTGCGCTTCTCTTTGCGTAAGGCTCCCTCGTAGGTACGACACCGATGTCGTAGAGGAAGCGGTGCCAGAAGCGGGAATAAATCATATGGCGGGTAACGTGCTCCATGCCGCCGTTGTACCAGTCAACGGGGAGCCAGTATTTCATGGCTTCCTCGGATGCGAGCGCGGTATCGCACTTCGGGTCGGTATAGCGGAGGAAGTACCACGACGAGCCTGCCCACTGAGGCATGGTGTCGGTCTCTCTCTTGGCGGGACCGCCGCACTTCGGGCAAGTACAGTTTACGAACGAATCAATCTTTGCAAGCGGGGACTCACCGCCCTCGCCGGGCTCGAAGTTCTCAACGTCGGGCAGACGGAGAGGCAGCTCCTCGTAGGGCACGCCTACCATACCGCACTTCGGGCAGTGAACTATCGGAATGGGCTCTCCCCAGTATCTCTGACGGTTGAACGCCCAGTCCTTCATTTTGTACTGTACGCCCTTCTCGCCGATTCCCTTCTCCGCGAGGACCTCCACCATCTTTTCGATGGAGTCCTTCTTGTTGGTGTAGCCGTTGAGGAATTCGGAGTTGACCATCTCGCCGTCACCGGCGTAAGCGGTCTCTTCGACGTTGCCGCCCTTGATTACTTCGATTATGTCGATACCGAACTTACGCGCGAAGTCGTAGTCGCGCTCGTCGTGAGCGGGTACTGCCATGATTGCGCCGGTACCGTAGCCCATCATTACGTAGTCGGAAATATATACGGGAATGTCCTTGCCCGTGAGAGGATGAGTGACCGAAAGTCCTTCGAGGCGGACACCGGTCTTGTCTTTGACAAGCTGGGTTCTCTCAAACTCGGTCTTCTTCGCGCACTCCTCGCGGTAAGCGAGCACCGCCTCCATATTGGTAATTTCGGAAGCGTACTTGTCGATTACGCGATGCTCGGGCGCGATTACCATGAAGGTAACGCCGAAGAGCGTATCGGGACGGGTGGTGTAGATACGGAGAGTATCGTCCTTGCCGGAGAGCTTGAAGTTAACGAACGCACCGGTGGAACGGCCTATCCAGTTCTCCTGCTGCATGCGGACGTTCTGCGGGTACTCAACCTCGTCGAGTCCCTCGAGAAGCTTATCGGCGTATTCGGTAATTCGGAGATACCATACGTCCTTGGACTTCTGCACGACGTCGCTGTGGCAGATATCGCACTTGCCTCCCTGCGAGTCCTCGTTGGAGAGAACGCACTTGCAGGACGGGCAGTAGTTTACGAGAGTTTTGTCACGGAACACGAGTCCGTTATCGAACATTTTGAGGAATATCCACTGAGTCCACTTATAATAGTCCTCGTCGGTGGTGTCGACGGTGCGGTCCCAGTCGAACGAGAAGCCGACGCGCTTGAGCTGCTCGATGAAGTGCGCGATGTTCTTGTCGGTTACCTCGCGGGGGTGCATCTTGTTCTTGATGGCGTAGTTCTCGGTAGGAAGTCCGAACGCGTCGAAGCCTATCGGGAACAGTACGTTGTAGCCCTGCATGCGTCTTGCACGGCTGATGACCTCAAGTCCTGAGTACGCCTTGATGTGGCCGACGTGCATGCCCGCGCCGGACGGATACGGG
>JAZUGD010000134.1:0-4375 GCA_045641025.1 Eubacteriales bacterium | reverse complement strand
TGGCTACGATCCGACTGCACGCTTGAGCATCGTGATGGCGGCCTCAATCGCATCGGATACGTGATAAGTATCCATGTTCGAAATGAAGTCTTCGTAGCCCTTGCGTGCGGCTTCCTTAAGCTCGCAGTCGGTGCCCTCGTCACCTGCGGGAGCGGGAACGGTACCGCCGAAATACTTGTTGGTCATGGCAACTGTTCTGTTAACGAGGTTGCCGAGAATGTTTGCAAGGTCGGTATTGTAACGTGCGATAACCGCTTCGTAGGTAATCGAACCGTCGTTTACGTAAGGCATCTCGGAGAGAGCGTAATAACGCACTCCGTCGACCGAGAAACGCTCTGCAAGCTTGTCGGCGTATATAGCGTTTCCTCTCGATTTTGACATCTTGTCAAAGCCTACGTTGAACCACGGATGACCGAATACCTTCTCGGGGAGGGGAAGACCGAGTGCCATCAGGAATATAGGCCAGTAAATCGTATGGAATCTCATGATATCCTTACCGATTATGTGAACGTCGCAGGGCCAGTATTTCTTGAAAAGCTCGGGCTGCTCTTCGTTATAGGGGTCGTATCCGAGAGCGGTGATATAGTTAGACAGAGCGTCGAGCCATACGTAGGTTACGTGCTTGTCGTCAAACGTAACGGGAATACCCCACTTGAAAGAAGTACGTGACACGCAGAGGTCCTGAAGACCGGGCTTAAGGAAGTTGTTTATCATTTCCTTCTTGCGGGCCTCGGGCTCGATGAATCCGGGATGAGTCTCGATATAGTCAATGAGCTTATCGGCATAAGCGCTCATTCTGAAGTAGTAAGCTTCCTCGGTCGTACGGATTACCTCGCGTCCGCAGTCGGGGCACTTGCCGTCAACAAGCTGAGAGTCGGTAATAAAGGACTCGCACGGCTTGCAGTACCAGCCCTCGTAGAATCCCTTGTAAATGTCGCCCTGCTTGTAAAACTTTTCGAACATGTGCTGAACGGCACGCTCGTGATAATCGTCGGTCGTACGGATAAAATGGTCGTAGGTGGTGTTCATCGCATCCCATACGCCCTTGATTTCACCTGCAACGTTGTCAACGTACTGCTTCGGAGTGATTCCCGCGGCAGTAGCCTTGTCTTCGATTTTCTGACCGTGCTCGTCGGTACCGGTGCAGAAGAATACGTCGTAGCCTCTCTGTCTCTTATAGCGTGCAACGGCGTCTGCGAGAATAATCTCGTAGGTGTTGCCGAAATGAGGCTTCTGCGATGCGTATGCAATCGCAGTGGTAAGATAGAACTTTTTCTTTTCCATTATGTCAGACCTTTCGGTTGGTTATTTACAAACTTCAGTGCCGCCGGCGTAAACGCATTCGCGGACGGGGTTCTGCCTGTCGGCGATTACTATGAAATCAGCACGCATGCCTTGCTTCAGGGAACCGCAGATATTTTCCGCGCCTATCATGCGTGCGGGGATTACCGTTGCGCAGGGAAGCGCTTCTTCAAGCGTAATACCGCAGAATTTCATAAGATTTACGACAGCCGTGAAAAGATCAAGCGTGCTTCCGGCAATAGCGCCTTCGCTGTTAACGGCTTTGCCGTCAACTACGTTTACGGGAAGACCGCCGATGGAATACTGTCCGTCGGGGCATCCTGCCGCTTCCATCGAGTCGGTAACGAGAACGAAATGTTCTTTGTCCTTGGCACGGTAAGAAAGCTTTATAACGTCGGGGCAGATGTGGAAGCCGTCGCAGATAAATTCGGAATATGCGTTATCTGCGGTAAGAGATACGCCCGCGCCGCCGGGGTCACGGTGATGTATGGGACGCATGCAGTTATAGGTGTGGGTGAATCCGGTAATACCCCACGTAAGCGAGCGTTTGAGCTCGTCGCCGTCGGCGTCCGTATGAGCGGCGGTTACGGTAACGCCGCAATCAAGTGCGGCTTTAATCATTTCACGGGAACCTTCAAGCTCGGGAGCCACGGAAAGACGCAGAAGCTTATTTCCTCTGAGTTTATTAAACTCTTTGATTTCATCCGCCGAGGGAGATGAAAGAAGTTCAATGGCGTGAGCCCCGCGCTTCTTGACGGAAAGATAACGACCTTCAAGATGCGTACCGACGAATGCGGCAAGACCGGGCTTCGCTTCGTATTCCGAGAGCTCGGAGGTTGATTTCATCATGGAATCAAGCGTATCTGATGCGAGAGTCGGCATGACCGTCGTCGTTCCGACGGATGCATAACTGTACGCGATATCGTCAAAGTTTTCTTTTTTAATCGTGTTGAAATCGTATCCTCCGCGACCGTGCGTATGAACGTCAACGAGACCGGGAATCACGTATTTTTCGCCGAGATTTATAACCTCCGCACCGTCCGTCGATACGTTGCCGATTTCGCTTATGATGCAGTCATGAATACGAATGTCACCGTCTGAGAAGTTCTTTGTGTCGGTGTCGTAGATTTTACAGTTTTTAAAAACCTTGTCCATGATAAACCGTACCTTTCAATGCGTTTTGGAATAAACGCGGAACGCCTTGTGAATTATTCTATATTATAACAAATTACGTACGATAATTCAATAAAATTATAATATTAGTTGTTTTTCTTTTCTTCGAGAAGTGCGTACATTTCTCTCTTGTGAATACCTCTCTCAGAAGCGGCGGCTTTTATTGCGTCCATACGCGAAAGTCCGCCTGCCATGAGAGACGCAACGTGCTCCTCGGGATCGGCGGGGTAAGAGTCTTCGTCAACCGCGTTTCCGGTGAAACCTTCGACAATGAGGACGTATTCACCGCGCGGGTCGTTTTCGCTGTAATATTCCACCGCACCCGAAACCGTGGTGCGAATAACTTCTTCGTTAAGCTTGGTGAGCTCACGGCAAAGTGCGATTCGTCTGTCACCGAGAGACTCAAGCAGGTCGTCAAGCGTGTTTCTCAGCTTGTGGGGCGCTTCGTAAATAATAAGCGTCTGTCTCTGCTTTTTTATTTCGTTAAGTCTTTCACGGCGCTCACCTTTGTTAACTGACAGGAATCCTTCAAAAGAGAAACGCTGTGTCGGGAGTCCCGAAAGCGTCAGCGCAACAATTGCGGCGCACGGACCGGGTATGGAGGTTACGGGAATGCTTCTCTCGGCACACAGTCTTACAAGGTCTTCGCCGGGGTCGCTTATGGCGGGAGTACCCGCATCGGTTACGAGAGCGCACGATTCACCTGCTTCAAGACGCGATACGATATATTCGCCCTTTTCACGTTTGTTGTGCTCAAAATAGCTTACGAGCGGTTTTGAGATACCGAGGCGGGAGAGAAGAATCCCCGTGTTTCTCGTATCCTCGGCGGCAACGAAAGAAACCTCCGAGAGTACCTTGAGTGAACGCTCGGAAATATCTGCCATATTACCGATGGGAGTAGGCACGAGGTAAAGCGTACCGTCCTCGGTTTTGTTTTTTTCGGTGGTAAGCTCGTGATTTTTGGAAAGACTCATTTTTTCAGATGCTCAAGCGAGCAGCTTTCGTAAATTTCGGAAAAATCGGAGGTGTATTTGCCGTCTGCGCCGTAGGTTATAAGAGGTCTGTATATCTTAAGTCCGGGAGCGGCTCCTTTTTTTGCTTTAACGAGAATTAGGGAAGGTGACGCATCCGCGTTTGGGTAAACCGTTACGAGCTCTTTGGGCTCGACTCCCGCATCATGAAGAGCGCAGAAAAGCTCACTCATCCGCTCGGGGCGGTACACGACGTACATGTTTCCGCCTGTACGGAGCAGTCTTGCTCCCGCTCGCGCAAAATCAGCAATACCACCGAATATTTCCCGCCGTGCGGTGTTTTTTGCTTCGGATTCGTTTTCTTTACCCGATGAGCGCGGCATATATGGCGGGTTTGTAATAACCGTGTCAACTTCTTTCTGACCGGTCAGGGATATATCCGCGTCACGAACGTCGGAGCAGACGGCGGTAAGACGTTCACCGAGATTATTAAGCTCGGCGTTTCTCGTGCAGAGTGAAGCAAACTCGGGCTGAATCTCAATGGCGTAAACGTGACGCGCTTTCTTCTTTTCAAGACAGAGCAGCGATATGACTCCCGTGCCCGCACCGAGGTCGGCGAAAACGCTGCCGCTTCCCGCGAAAGCCGCAAGAAGATATGCGTCGGTACCGAACGTAAGTCCGTCCTTTTTCTGTATAAGAGAAAGGTTTTCGTTTATAACGTCAAGCCGTTCATCCTGCAAGAGATTCATAAATACCGCCTTCTAAATGAAAGAACCGCACAGGAATGTGCGGCTCTTTGCAGCCTTATTACCGTCCGTTATTATTCAGCGGAAGGAGCGTCTACAGGGCATACGCCTGCACAAGCGCCGCAATCGAGGCACTTATCGGGGTCGATAACGAACTTGCCGTCGCCCTCGGAGATAGCCTCA
>JAZUGD010000133.1:0-6538 GCA_045641025.1 Eubacteriales bacterium | reverse complement strand
TTAAAGAGGCTTCTCTGCCTCAAGGCACTTTATCGGTATTCCCTGTTCGGAAAAGTTTCGTTCGTATTCTGTCATTATATTCGTTTCGGCTCTTTCGGAATTATGAAGGTCGCGGGTTGAGAATACGAGTTTAAGTTCAGAGCGTTCGATACACTCAAGAGAAAAATCGAAAAGAGTCTCGTTATCCGTTTTAAAGGTGAATTTTCCTCCCGGTATAAGAAGCTTATAATATGTTTCTAGGAAGCTGTCGTGAGTAAGTCTTCTCGCAGCATAACCGCTTTTTGTCCACGGGTCGCTGAAATTAGCGTAAATATGCTCAAAGGTGTTTTCGGGAAATATTTCACCGAGAACGGCGGCATCACCTGATAGAAAACGGACGTTTCCCGCTTCCTCGGGAGTAAAAACGGGTACTTCATCGTCTTTATAAAGATGACCGTCGGCGGTGACGAAGCCTCCGTTATGTCCGAGAGTACCGAGTCCTCTGTCTTCGGCGTATTTCTCGGCTGCAACCACGATTACGTCATCCACTTTTTCCATTGCG
The DNA here is from genome assembly GCA_045641025.1 of Eubacteriales bacterium. Classification (GTDB taxonomy): domain Bacteria; phylum Bacillota; class Clostridia; order Oscillospirales; family CAG-272; genus UMGS1312. The sequence goes on along the minus strand of JAZUGD010000133.1, from coordinate 5,997 downwards.
TAGTATGAATAATCGGGTTCGGCTTTTGAAAGTGAACGGACGAATTCACCCTTGCCGCAGCCTATTTCAAGTCTAAGCGGTTTTTCCGTTGCGAAAGGTAAACCGGGATTCTTTCCGATTTCTTCAAAATCGGTAAATATTATGGAAGAGAGGCGGCGCATCCTATCGGTGCAATGCTTCTTTTTTCTCATTCTCATCTTGAAAATTTCCCCGTTTTCTGCTAAAATATATTTAGTATGATTATATGATATATTACCATATTTTTTAAATAAAGTCTACTGATTGAGGTGATATTTTTGAATAATCCCGAAACCGGAGGAACAACGTTCAGGCAAAAAATCAGGTTTATTCTTATTACTGCGGCTTCTTCTCCTCTCTGGCTGATTGCCGCCGTACTGTTCTTTGCCCCGTTTGCACTACTGTACATACTTTGTGCCGGTCTTACGGTTTGTCTTATTGCCGCGCTCGCCGGCGTTGCGGCATGCGGAGCCGCGATATCGGTTACCGGCATAATATACGGTGCATTAAATATAACGTCAACACTTCCCGTCGGTCTTTATGAGATCGGTTTCGGAATTATCGTCGCGGGTATTACGATGCTTATCGGAATTCTTTTATATAACGCCATCGTAAGACTAATGCCGGTTCTTTTCGGACTTGTAACAGACCTCCTCAAGTTTTGTTTTTCAAAAGTCAAGCCTCTTCTCGGAGAATACAAAAGGAGGTGTGAGGGAGTATGAAACCGAAATCAATAATTGCGCTTATTATAGCGGGAGCCGTTGCGCTCACAGGAATTATCGTTTGTATTGTTGCATCCGTTATCGCTTCAAAAAACGACGTTATGCTCTTCCCGGAAAAGGCTGTTAACGGAGACCTTGTTTTCGAACAGACCTTCGGCGACGTCTCCAAGCTCAGCATTACGACGTCAGACTGTGACATAGAAGTAATCGGGGGCGAAGACAGGTCTTATATTGAAATCGTAAATTTTAATGCTAACTATTACAAACTTAACGTAAATAACGGAATCCTCACTTTTGCTCAGGTTGACGATTTTCTTTCCATGTTCAGGTTCTGGGAAAACGGCTTCTCTTTCAAGGGTATGAGATATCTTCTGCGATTCGGTGACGATTCCGAAAACGGACGCAGAGTGATTATTCATCTTAAAGAAAATGCCGAAGTAAAGCACGTGAATCTGACTGCAAACGACGGCGATATTTCGATAAGAAACTGTTTCTTTAATGCAGATTATTCGCTGAGCTGTAAAAACAGCGTCAAAGCTGTCGACGTTTCGGGAGATTCGATAATCAACGTAAAAGGTAATTTCAAGACTGCGGAGCTTGAGGGTATAAAGGATGCCTCCGTTACCGTATCGTCCTCGGGAGAAATTTCCTGCTCTGTAAAGAATTCATCCCCCGAAAAGCTTGCCGTGAGTTTTGCTTCGGGAAATCTCGAAGTAAATTCCTGTACGCTTGATTACCTTTCTGTTAATACTGACACGGGTAACGTTAAGGTTGCCGACGTTGTTCCGACGGAAGCTTTACTTGAGCTCAAGGACGGATCACTGTCTCTTGAACTAAGTAAAAAGGGTCCTCTTAAAATAAACGCAACTTCAACCGGAGGACTTATTTCCGTTGACGGAAAATTCTCAGACAGTTTCAACAGAAACGATAAAGACCCGTTGTCGTCTTACGACATTAAACTTACCGGCGGAGAAGCCGCTATTAATTTCAAATAAAGCAGGTTAAAAAATTATGGCACGTTATACTTTCAGAACGAGCGGTGTTTGCTCGTCAAAAATTGATTTCGAACTCGACGGCGGTATTGTTAAAAACGTTGAGTTTACAGGCGGATGCAACGGAAACCTTAAAGCTATCGCCAAGCTTACCGAAGGCATGGAAGCGAAAAAAGTAATTGAACTTCTTGCGGGTAATACCTGCGGCTTCAAAAAAACTTCATGTGCCGATCAGCTTGCGATTGCATTGTCAAAAGCACTTGAAAACGAAAACAAATGAGCAGAGTACTGATTGTTGACGGAAACAGCATATTAAACCGTGCATTTTACGGTGTTGCGCCTCTTACCGCTTCAGACGGTACGCCCACCGGAGCCGTATACGGTTTTATCAAAATGCTCAAATGGCAGATTGACGAGCTGAAGCCGGATTATCTCGTTTGTGCATTTGACCTGCCCGACCCTACGTTCAGGCATAAAATGTACGACGGATATAAAGCAAACCGTTCCGGAATGCCCGACGACCTTGCCGCGCAGCTTCCCTTTGCCAAAGCATCAGCCGAGGCTATGGGTTTCATGCTTATTACAAAATCCGGTTATGAAGCAGACGATATTATCGGTACCGTTGCCGCAAAGGCGGATACTGCGGGAATTGACGCATACGTTTATACCGGAGACCGTGATTCGCTTCAGCTAATAAGCGAACACACAAGAATCCTTCTTGCAAAGAATAAGGGAAACGTTATATTTGACCGTAAGCTGTTCTTCTCCGAGTACGGAGTATATCCCGAGCAGTTCGTTGACGTCAAAGCTCTTATGGGAGATTCCTCCGACAACATTCCCGGGGTGCGCGGCATAGGCGAAAAAACCGCGCTTAAGCTAATTGCCGATGCCGGTGACCTTGATACACTGTATTCTTCTCTTGACAGCTATTCTAAGGGCGCCGCTCTCACAAAGCTTACCGACGGCAAAGAATCGGCTTATCTTTCGAGAACTCTTGCAAAAATCAATACAAACGTACCCGAAATTGACGAAACTGAGGTATTCTCAGCACGTACGGTCGACGAAAGCGCGCTGCTTTATCTCTTCAATAAGCTTGAATTTACCGGTCTTGCAGAGCGTTTCGGTATTTCCGATGAAGAAAACGTTCCCGAGGTGCATCACGAAAATGCATGTGAAAGAACTGAATGTACCGAAGACGAAGCAAATAACCTTATTTCCGATATCGATGAGATAATTTTGTTTGATAATGACGGTAAACTTGAATTTTTTGCCGACGGAAAGGTTATCGTACCCGAAAGCTTTAACCCTTCAATTCTGAGCGGGCGAAAAATCATATGCTTTGACTCAAAATCCCTTTATAAAAAGTACGGTCTGAGCTCGTATTACGACGTTATGCTTGCTGCTTATCTTCTCTCACCCGGAGAGGGCTCGTATTCCATTGAAAGGCTTTCAAAAAAGTATCTCGGATATGAGGCTTCGGGTGCCGATACGGTTGCCGAATTATATAAAACAATATCTCCTCTTCTCGAAAACGAGAAAATGACCTCCTTGCTTCTTGACATCGAGATTCCTCTTGCCTTAGTTCTCGCCGACATGGAAAACTGCGGTTTCAAGGTTGACTGTGCAGGTATCAGAGAATATATGGTATCAATCAAAGAAACTGCCGACAGTCTCGCACAAACGATATATATTAAAGCAGGAACTGAATTCAATATTAATTCTCCGAAACAGCTCGGAGAGATTTTGTTTGAAAGACTCGGTCTGCCTGCAGGAAGAAAAACGAAGAGCGGATATGCAACAGACGCCGAAACGCTTGAAAAGCTTCGTCCGTACAGCGATATTGTGGACGATATTCTCGACTACAGACAGCTTATCAAGCTTTACGGTACTTACGGAGAAGCGCTCGTCTCTCTTGCCGATGAAAACGGAAAAATTCACACTACATTCAATCAGACCGGTACCGCTACCGGACGCCTTTCCTCAAGCGACCCGAACATGCAGAACATTCCCGTACGCGAAATGCTCGGACGTGAGCTTCGCAAGTATTTCACCGCCGACGGTGAGGGTCGAGTGCTTATAGACGCCGACTATTCACAGATAGAACTCCGACTTCTTGCCGAACTATCCGGTGACGAGACCATGAAAAATTCGTTTATCAGCGGTGAAGACATTCACAGACGTACCGCCGCGCAGGTATTCGGACTTCCCCTCTCCGCCGTAACTCCCGAGCTTCGCTCAAAAGCCAAAGCGGTCAATTTCGGAATCGTTTACGGCATCGGCGCTTTCTCTCTTGCAAAGAACATCAACGTTCCCCGCAAGGTTGCAGGAGAATATATTGACTCTTATCTTGCTACTTACCCGGACGTTGACAAATATCTCAAAAAGTCCGTGGAAAATGCTAAAGAAGACGGATTTACTTCCACGATGTTCGGCAGAAGAAGATATATACCCGAGCTTAAGGAGCGTAATTTCAACGTTCGTTCCTTCGGCGAAAGAGTCGCAATGAACGCACCCGTTCAGGGTACCGCAGCGGACATAATCAAAATTGCTATGGTTAACGTTTCAAAGCGTCTCAAGGAAGAAGGAATCGACGCTCATCTTATTTTACAGGTGCACGATGAGCTTATTATCGATTCGTCGGTTGACTGCGCTGCGGCTGCTTCGAGTATTCTTAAAGAAGAAATGGAAAACGCCGTCAAAACCGACGTTCCGCTCAGCGTTGAGGTTTCCTCCGGCTTCAGCTGGTATGAGGCAAAATGATGGAATATAAATCAAACGCTTACGCAAAAATCAATTTATATCTCGACATTACGGGCAAACGTGCAGACGGATATCATGAGATTGTTTCCGTTATGCAGAGCATAAGTCTTTGTGACGTTCTTACCCTCGTTCTGACAAACAATGAAGGTATAAACATCACAATAAGCGGCAGCGATACGTCTTTACCTTGTGATGAGAGAAACCTCGTATATAAAGCCGCAAAAGCATTCTGCGATGCAACCGGAAATTCTCCGCACTTTGATTTTCATATTGATAAACGTATTCCCGTTTGTGCGGGTCTTGCGGGCGGAAGCACTGATGCTGCATGTGCTCTGAGGCTTCTGAACGAGGCTTACGGTTTCCCGCTTACGGATTCGGAATTATCGTCAATAGGCGCAAAGCTCGGAGCTGACGTCCCGTTTTGCCTGACGGGAGGTACGGTGCTCTGTACGGGAATAGGAGAAATTCTCGAACCGCTGACCTCTCTGCCCTCTTATCGGATAGTTCTCGCAATCGGCGGCGAAGGAGTTTCCACACCTACCGCTTACGGCGCAATAGACGCGCTTGAGGACGTACAAATACATAAGTGCGATAACTTACTCTCAGCCGTGAAAAGCAAAGATTTCGCCTCTCTGACGGCTTCTGTGTATAACGTATTTGAAAAGGTCGTGCTTCCTCATCACAGCGTTGCGGGTAAACTAAAAGAAACGCTTCTCGACACGGGTGCTGAGGGTGCACTTATGAGCGGCAGCGGTCCTTCCGTTTTCGGTTTCTTTGATGATGATGCAAAAGCATTTACAGCCGCCGAAAAGCTCAGAATGATTACCGATAAAGTGTTCATATGCGAACTTAAATAATCAAAAAGGACTTCCGCGGAAGTCCTTTTTCTTTTATTCGGTTACGGGGTCGTTTTCCTCAAGAAGAATATCGGTGAAGCTTTCTATCATTCTGATATTATCAAAATCAATATGTTCGTTGTAAGGAGCCTTGAAGCAAATTGCGTTAGTAATATCCTTGATTTTCATAAGGTTTGAAACGCTGTCCTCAAACATATATGATATTTTATATTTAAGACAGTAGCGCAGTTTATCGTCGGCAGCAATCTCTTCATCGCAGAAGCATATTTTATCGTACGGTATACCGTTCTTTTTAAGCCATCTGCGAAGCATCCTTCTGAAAACGATGCCTATCGGGTTTTTACCCGCACAGTATGCACGGCTTGTAATAAGATAAATATCGTGTCCGTTTTCTTTAAGACGGTTTACGTACTCTGCGGCACCTTCACGAGGCTCTTCGGACCAGAAATAACGCCAGATGCAGTGCGCCCAGAATCGTCTGCGTTCCGAAGCGGTACAATTGAAGATTTTACGTACCTCGTGCCCCTTGAGGTTTTCTGGCGGACGTCCGAGGAATTCTTCTCCTCGTTCTACCTGATATTTATAATAGTCCGTTAATACGCCGTCAACGTCAAAACCGATGTTCACCTGAAGAATTTACTCCGTTTC
>JAZUGD010000132.1:0-3073 GCA_045641025.1 Eubacteriales bacterium | reverse complement strand
CTGTACGGCATCCTCGGACTCGTAGGACGGGCAGATTTCAAACGACGATGCGGACGCGAGCTTCTCGAAGAAGGCGGCGCTTCCGGCGAAATCGTCGGGGTACTGCGTAACCGCGAAAATCTTCGCGTGTCTCTTCGGAGGAACGTTCATCTCGGCGCGTCTTGCGCGGACTGCGCTTATCGCGGCGATGATTCTTTCCATCTTTGCGGTGTCGGCTTCAACGTCGGGGAGGTCGTCACCGGTCGGGTAGTCGCACGTCATGATGGTGCCGTCGGTGCCGGGCAGACTCTGATAAATCTCCTCGGTGATGAACGGCATGAACGGATGGAGCAGCTTGAGCGTCTCACGGAGAACGTATGCGAGTACGTTCTGCGCGGCGATGCTGCGCTCCGTGCCCTTGTCGGCAACGGACGTCTTCGAGAGCTCAATGTACCAGTCGCAGTATACGTCCCAAACGAAATCGTAGATGCACGAGAGTGCCATGCCGATTTCGTACTTGTCGAGGTTGTAGCGAACCTGCTTTGCGGTAGCTGCGAACTTACCGAGAATCCACTTGTCCTCGGGTGCGAGCTTGTCCTCGGAAGGCAGAGCGATGTCCTCAATCTCAAGATTCATGAGAACGAAGCGTGCCGCGTTCCACAGCTTGTTTGCGAAGTTGCGCGCCGCCTCGATCTTCTCGTCGGAGAAGCGCATGTCGTTTCCGGGGCTGTTGCCCGTTGCGAGCGCAAAGCGGAGCGCGTCGGCGCCGTAGTTCTTGATGATTTCAAGCGGGTCGATACCGTTGCCGAGAGACTTCGACATCTTGCGTCCCTGCGCGTCGCGGACGAGTCCGTGAATGAGGACGGTGTCAAACGGTATCTCTCCGGTGTATTCAAGCGCGGAGAATATCATTCTCGATACCCAGAACGTGATTATGTCGTAACCGGTAACGAGAGTGGAGGTCGGGTAGAAGGTGCGGAGGTCTACGGTGTCCTTCGGCCAGGCGAGCGTCGGGAACGGCCAGAGAGCGGAGGAGAACCAGGTGTCGAGCGTGTCGGGGTCCTGCGTTACGTGACCGCCGCACTTCGGGCACTTGCCGGGGTCTTCCTTGGCAACGGTGACCTCGCCGCACTCGTCGCAGTAGTATGCGGGAATACGGTGACCCCACCAGAGCTGACGGGAGATACACCAGTCCTGCGTGTTCTCCATCCAGTGGAAGTAGTTCTTCGAGAAACGCTCGGGCACGAACTTGATGCGTCCGTCGCGTACCGCCTCGATAGCGGGCTTTGCGAGGGGCTCCATCTTGACGAACCACTGCAGGCTTATCATCGGCTCGATGGACGTGCCGCAGCGGTAGCAGGTGCCGACCTCATGACTAAGGTCTTCGATGCTCATCAGGTATCCGCCCGCCTTGAGGTCTTCAACGATTGCCTTACGCGCCTCGAAGCGGTCCATGCCCGCGTACTTCGGATAGTTGTCGGTGACCTTCGCGTCGGGAGTGAATACTACCTCCATCGGGAGGTGACAGCGTCTGCCGACCTCGAAGTCGTTCGGGTCGTGCGCGGGAGTAATCTTAACGGCACCGGTACCCTTGTCGAGCTGTGCGTGCTCGTCGGCGACTATCGGAATACGTCTGCCTACGAGAGGAAGCTCAACGTACTTGCCGATGAGGTCCTTGTATCTTTCGTCCTCGGGGTTAACCGCAACGGCGGTATCACCGAGAAGCGTCTCGGGACGGGTGGTCGCAATCTCGATAAATCCGCCTCCGCCTACGAGCGGGTAACGGATGTGCCAGAAGTGGCTGTCCTGCTCCTCGTAGGAAACCTCGGCGTTGGAGATGGACGTCTTGCAGTGCGGGCACCAGTTGATGATGCGCTCGCCGCGGTAGATGAGTCCCTTTTCGTAAAGGCGTACGAATACCTCGCGTACCGCCTCGGAGCAGCCCTCGTCGAGAGTGAAGCGCTCTCTCGTCCAGTCGAGGGACGAGCCCATCTTCTTAAGCTGTTCGACGATTCTTCCGCCGTATTTCTCTTTCCAGTCCCACGCTCTTTCAAGGAAGCCGTCACGTCCGAGGTCCTCTTTGGTGAGACCCTCTTCTCTCATCGCGGCGACGATTTTCGCCTCCGTGGCGATGGACGCGTGGTCGGTACCGGGGAGCCACAGGGTGCACAGTCCGCTCATTCTCTTGTAGCGGATGAGTATATCCTGCAGGGTATTGTCAAGCGCGTGACCCATGTGAAGCTGACCCGTGATGTTCGGCGGGGGAATCACGATGGTGAAGTGATCCTTCTTTTTGTCGAGCTTCGGCGTGAAATAGCCGCCCTCGACCCATGACGCGTACAGCCTGTCCTCAAAATCCGAGGGGTCGTACGTCTTCGGCAGTTCTTTTTTCATAACGGCAAAACACCTCTCTTTGAATTCAAATAAAAAACGCCCGCGAAAATCAGGGTGCCCTCGGGCACGGTACCACCTGACTTCGCCGGACGGCGCAGCTCATTATCCCCTTAACGCGGGAAACGCCGGAAACTACTTGGTTTCATCCCCGGGGCAATACGGAACGACACCGACCGATACGTGCCGCGGTCTTACACCAACCGACCGCTCTCTGCGCGCCGCCCACCGGACGTTATTTCCGCAATATGCCGAAATTTTGACATTAGTTATTATATCACCGTTTTTTGCGGTTGTCAATATGAAAGTGCAGAGAGCAGAGTTAATGAAGAAAAACTGCCCGAAGGCAGTTTTTAATTCAAATCATAAAAGTCAAGTGCGATTCACCGAATCGTACTTGACTAAACGGAAAAGATGTGATATAATGAAAACAACGGAAAAGGCAGGTGTTTTAATGTTTATCGGCAGAGAAAGCGAACTGAAAACATTGAATAATCTTTATAAATCCGACCGTTTTGAATTTGTCGTGATCTATGGCCGCCGCCGTGTCGGCAAAACGGCACTGATCAACGAATTCATCGGCAAGAAAAACGCGATCTATTTTATGGGCGTCGAAAGCAACGCCAAGCAGAATCTTGAAAACTTTTCAAAGAGCATAATCGAGTATGTCGGCGGCATCGAAGCGGAAACTTCTTTTGCTTCC
>JAZUGD010000131.1:0-1825 GCA_045641025.1 Eubacteriales bacterium | reverse complement strand
GAAAAACAGTATGTGGAAATACGGCGATAAAAAAACGGTGGCAAAGACCCGCGTGTTCTCCGTGGATGCGGAAAACGCAACAGCGGATAACGGAGCCGAAGGGGAGTACTATACCGTAAACGCACCCGACTGGGCTACGGTAATCGCTCCGGTTGACGGCAAGCTCGTCACCGTAAGACAGTGGCGTCACGGTGCCAAATGCATGACCGTCGAGCTTCCGGGCGGTATTATCGAGCCGGGCGAAGACCCCGCCGCAGCCGCCGCGCGCGAGCTTGAAGAGGAAACGGGATATAAAGCCGAAAAGCTCGTGAAGCTTGCGGAGGTAAATCCCAATCCCGCACTTTTCAAAAATACGCTGCACGTGTTTCTTGCCGAGGGAGTAACCGCGTCCGGCAAAACCAACCCCGACCCGGACGAGTTTATCGAAATCGCTCTTGAGGACGAGAAAACGGTTTCGGAAAACTTCGGCAGCGGGGAATATATCAACGCCTTTATGGGAACCGCTCTTGCGTTATACGAGCGGTATAAACGTACAAAATGAAAAAAGCCTCACGGGAATCCCGTGAGGCTTTATTATTAAAGTCAGTCGCCGTTTACGAGCGCGTCTGCGGGCGCATCCTCGGGAAGGTATCCGGAGAAGCCGAGACCGTCGATTGCAAAAATTGCCTTCATGTCGGCATCGTTGATTTCGAAATCGAAGATGTCGATGTTTTCTTTCATTCTCTCTACGTGAACGGACTTCGAAAGAGTAACGATGTCGTTCTGCATGGCGAAACGGAGGCAGAGCTGAGCCACGGACTTGTTGTAGTGGGAAGCGATTTCCTTCAGTCTCTCGTCGCCGAGAACCGCACCGCATCCGAGCGGGCTCCATGCCTCAACGAGCATGCCGTGCTCGCGTGCATACTTTACGTTGTCCATCTGGGTGTAACCGGGATGGAACTCTATCTGGTTTACCATGGGCGCGATTTCAGCGTACTCCATGAGAGCCTCGATGTGCTTTGCCTGGAAGTTGGAAACGCCGATGGCGCGAATCTTGCCTGCCTTGTATGCTTCCTCAAATGCCTTCCACGTACCTGCGTTTACTGCCTTCCAGTCGGGAGTAACCTTTTCAACGCACGGCCAGTGAATGAGGTAAAGGTCAAGGTAATCGGTACCGAGGTTCTTGAGGGAGGTGTCGATAGCCTTTACGGAAGCCTCGTAGCCTCTGTCGGTGATCCAGTGCTTGGTGGTAAGGAAGATATCCTTACGGTCAACGCCGGAGAGACGGATGCCTTCTCCTACGCTTTCCTCGTTGCCGTATGCGAGAGCGGTGTCAACGTGACGGAAGCCGAGCTTAATGGCGTCTGCAACGCCGTCGCGGGCAACGTTACCGTCGGGAGTCTGCCAGGTGCCGTAGCCCATTGCGGGAATTTCAACTCCGTTCGAGAGAACGAAGGTATCGGTGATTGAGCTTTTCATAATATGCCTTCCTTTATAAGTTTTGCGGCAAAGCCGCCCATATCGTATTTATTATACCGCTTTGTCCGCTTTATGTCAATAACGGCACAGAATAAAAAGGAGAAGTGAAATTAACAATGGTACCGCATACGGGACTTCGAACCCGTGCAGCGCTTTCGTACAGCGGTACTGTACGTCAGCCTTATGCATTGCACCAAGCGAAACTCCGTTTCGCGGAGTTCTGCGTCGTACAGTCACAGCAACATAAAAAGGACGGCATAGCCGTCACTATGGGTACGGGACTTCGAACCCGCGCAACGCTTTCGTTTAGCGGTACTGTACGTCATCCTTATGCGTTGCACCCGGCGAAACTCCGTTTCGCGGGGGT
>JAZUGD010000130.1:0-5198 GCA_045641025.1 Eubacteriales bacterium | reverse complement strand
TCCGTGGTTGTTCGCCTTCGGCGAAAATAGCGATGTTTACCGTTGGCAAACGTCGCCACTCTGCACTTTTATATGCCGAATGCTCAATGCCGAATGCCGTTCTCCCGAAAATCACAAACTTTTCACAAAAAAGTTTCCCGCTTTTCGGGACAAACGCAAAAATTTGTGCTACAATATACGATGTAATATTATGGGAAGGATTTCTTTACATGATAGAAATAAACGGACTTGTAAAACGGTACGGAAACGTACCGGCGCTTGACGGTATCAGCTTCACCGTAAAGGAAGGCGAAATCGTGGGCTTTCTCGGGCCGAACGGCGCGGGCAAAACCACCACGCTCAACATTCTGACGGGCTACCTCTCGTCTACCGAGGGAAGTGCCCGAGTGAACGGTATCGACGTGCTTGAAAACCCCGCGGAGGCGAAGAAGCTCATCGGTTTTCTGCCGGAGCAGCCCCCGCTTTACGTCGACATGAAGGTTGACGAATACCTCCGTTTCGTATACGAGCTGCGCGGGTGCAAGCTGCCGCGCGAGGCGCATCTGAGCGAGATATGCAAGGTGACGCGCATATCGGACGTGCGCGACCGCGTAATCGGCAACCTCTCGAAGGGCTACCGCCAGAGAGTGGGAATCGCGCAGGCGCTCGTGGGCAACCCGCCCGTGATAATCTTCGACGAGCCGACGGTAGGCCTCGACCCGAAGCAGATTATCGAGATACGCAACCTCATCCGTAATCTCGGGCGCAGTCACACGGTCATTCTTTCGACCCACATCCTCTCCGAGGTGCAGGCGGTATGCGACCGCATCATAATCATTAACGCCGGCACGATTGTCGCCGACGAGAAGACCGAGAACATCACGCGCGCCGCGCTTGATTCGCGTGCGTTCAACGTGAAGGTCTGCGGTCCGCAGAAGGAAGTCGAAAAGCTGCTCGCGTCCGTGCCCGGCATCGCACACGTCGAGGCGACGGGAGAGCGAGAGCTTGATTCCTACACGTTCGTCATCAAGTCCGACAAGGGCGTCGACCCCCGCAAGCCCGTGTTCTACGCGCTCTCGAAGGCGGGCTACCCGCTTATCGGGATGGAGGCGGCGGGTGCCGCGCTCGAGGACGTGTTCATAAGTCTTACAAAATAAGGAGGTTTCGGAATGTTTGCGATTTACAAGCGCGAAATGCGCGCATACTTCACAACGTCGGCGGGCTACGTGTTCGCGGCGATGTTTCTCGCGCTCTCCGGACTTCTGTTCGGACTGTTCACGATGAAGCTTTACCAGACCACGGACGTGTCGATGTACTATCAGTTCCTGATGTTCGCGTACGTCGTGGTAGTACCGATGCTGACGATGCGCACCTTTGCCGAGGAGAGACGCACCAAGACCGAGCAGCTGCTGCTCACCTCTCCCGTCAGCCTTTTCTCGATAGTCATGGCGAAATTCCTCGCGGCGTTCACGATGTTCCTCGGAACCATCGCGATAACGCTCGTTTACGTGATTCCGCTTCTTATCTACGGTGAGCCCAACATGGGACGCGTCTTCGGCTGCATGATAGCCGACGTGCTCGTCGGCATGTGCTTCATCGCCGTCGGAATCTTCGTTTCGTCCCTCACCGACAACCAGTTCACCGCGGCGCTCGGCACCGTGGGCATCCTCGTCGCGCTTCTCGGCGTGTCGATGATTAACAGCCAGATTGACAGCTACTTCTGGCGCTCGGTGCTCGGCTTTATCTCGATTTACTCCCGTTATTCGAACTTCACCTACGGTCTGTTCGACTATGCGGCGGCGTTCTACTATATCTCCATTGCGGGAATCTTCCTGTTCCTCTCCGTTCGTATCTACGAGCGCAGACGCTGGAACTGACTTGGGAGGTGTGTTTGAAAGCAAAGCAGACCGGAACTGCAAATAAGCTGCTTTCAAACCCATTTGCGCCTTTTGCCGCAAAAGCCGGCGGCAAATTCAAAGAACCGGCACAAATGCAAAGAAAGGATTGGTATTAGTGTCAGTGAATTTCAAATCCAAAAAATTCCGTTACGGCTCCGTTGCGACGGTGATAACCGTGCTTGCCGTAGCCCTCATAATCGTGCTCAACTATATCGTATCGGTATTTGCGGCGCGCTTCCGCTGGTACTCCGATATGACGAACTCTTCCCTTTTCTCCCTCTCCGACGCGTTCGTCGAAACGCTTGAGGACGTTGAGGCGCCCGTGAAGATTATCTTCTGCGCCGACCCCGACGAGCTCATGGCGGACGAGGAATACATGCGCTTCATTTATTCCACCGCGTCGAACCTCGAGGCGAGATTTGACAACATCACCGTGGAATATCACGACGTTATAAAGGAATACGACTTCTTCAAGTCCTACGCCGATACCGCCGCGTCGAACATCTACACCGACTCGATTATAATCGAGAGCGGCAAGGAGTTCCGCCTCATGAAGCCCGAGGCGTTCTTCATCTTCGACACCGAGGACAATAACAGGGCGTGGGCGTACAACGGCGAGAAGAAATTCGCCGCCGCAATTCTTCAGGTTACCGCGACCGACAACCCGAGAGTGCTCTTCACCGCTAAGCACGGCGAGACGCTCGGCAGTACCGCGTCGTCGTTCCTGACCCTCTTCTCCGACGCGGGCTTTGACGTCGGAACGATTGACCTCTCCGCCGAGGAAATCCCCGACGACTGCCGCATCGTTGTCATAAACGACCCCGTTTACGACTTCATCGGCATGGAGGCGGAGACCGAGAGTGCCAACGAGATACGCAAGCTCGACGCATTCCTCGACAGACTCGGCGCGCTCATGGTGTTCGAGGACTACGACAAGTCGTCGAAGCTCAGGAACCTCAACGAATTCCTCGAGGAATGGGGAATCTCGTTCGAGAACGGCACGTATCTGACCGACGCGGAGCACTCGACCTCGGTTGACGGCGCGACCATCGTCGCCGCATACGAGGAAAAGGGCATCGGCGCGTCCATCTATATGGACATGGCGGAGCTTGACACCATGCCCCGCACGCTTCTGCGCGAGGCCATGCCCGTGAACGTCCTCTGGACCGATAACGCGACCGAGAGCGGCACGAAGCAGGTGTTCCCCGTGCTCTCCGCATACGATACCGCGAAAGCCATGAAGAACGGTACCGAGGGCGAGGCGGAAAGCCGCACCCTCATGACCGTTTCGCGCGATAAGATTATCGTCAACAACGAAAACTCAAGTGCGGACTATATCTACTCGTACGTTATCGCGTGCGGCGCACCCTCGTTCGTCCGCGACGACTACCTCGTATCGAACTCCTACGGCAACGCCGACATAATCTACGCGGCGATGAGAGCCGTCGGCAGAGAAAACCTGCTTGCGGACATCGCGTACAAGGAATTCGACAACGTAACTCTTACGATAACCACCGCACAGGCGACCCGCTGGACTATCCTGTTTGCGACCGTACCTCCGCTGATTGTGGCAATCTGCGGCGTTGTAGTACGAATCAAGAGGAAGAATTCATGAACAAACGAAACAAAACTCTTGCCGTCGTACTCGCGCTGCTCATAGTCGCGATTCTCACCGTGTTCATCGCGGTCGTGCGCCCGCTCCTCGCCGAGGAAATCGAGGCGGACGACCCGCCCGTGACCGAAGAGGGAGAGTCGCTCGGTACGCTCGGCAAATACCGCATATATAACAAGCTCGACCGCAGTCAGATTGCGAAAATCTACGTGCACAACACGCACGGCGAGTACGCGTTCGTGCGGGAAAAGAGCGGCGACTTCGTTATCGAGGGGCTTGAAAACCTCCCGTATAACCAGAAGTACTTCTCCGCGCTTGTCTCCGTTGTCGGCAGTCCGCTCGCGCTGACCAAGGTTGCGAACAATGCCGACGGGTATGACGAGTACGGCATCACGGACAGTGAAAACTACTATATCGTCACCGATACGTCGGGCAACGAATACCGCGTGAACGTCGGCTACCGCCTGCATACGGCGGGCGGCTACTACGTCGCGTACGCAAAGAGAAACGCGGTCTACGTCCTCGGCGGCGACATCACTCAGGCGCTCGAGCTTGACAAGTCCGAGGGCACGTCCCTCGACGTCACCGTGCTCAAGCCGATAGAGTTCTACGTCTCCCCCGTGCTCGTGGCGGGCATCGACAACGACGATTATTTCATCACCGACAATTTCACTATCTATAAAAACGGCGAGAAGACGCTCGCCGCGCACATCGTTCCGAAGGAGGAGCAGCAGAATCCCGACGCGCTCGTCGAGAACCTGATCACCTTCCCCGCGGAATATCAGGTCGACGGCGACGTGTACTACGACGTGCTGCAGAAGGTTGCGACAATGGTCGGCACCGAGACGGTGAAGGCGGGCGCGACCGAGGAGGACTACGACAAATACGGCCTCGGCGAGTACGCCGTCACGTTTGAAAACGGCGATAACACGTACACCCTGCTCGCGTCTGCGGCGGACGAGGACGGCTCAAGATACGCCACCTCGAGCCTCAACCCGCAGGTCATCGCCAAGGTGAGCGCCGACAACATGGGCTTCCTCGACAAGCCCCTGCTTGAGTGGATTCAGCCGTACGCCCTCAACTACAATATAGTTCAGATTTCGAAAATCGACGTCTCCGGCAAGGGAGTCGACCTCTCGTACAGTCTCCGTCACGGAATCGACGAGGACGGCAACGCCACCCTCGCGGTCGACGCGAAGGACAATCTTGCGGGCACTCACCGCACGATAACCGAGGCGGACGACGTGTGGAACTTCCGCTCGTCCTACCGCACCGCGCTGTATACGAAAATCGAGGACAACGCACCGCTGACCGAGGCGGAAATCGACGCGCTCACCGCGGACGAGGGAAACTGCGTGCTCACGTACACCTACACGATGACCACGGGCACGAAGCGAGTGCTGCAGTTTTGGCAGTATTCGACCCGCCGCACGCTCCTCACCGTCAACGGAGAGGGACAGTTCTACGTCTACCTCGACCGCGCCGAGAAGATTCTGTCGGATTGCCAAAAGGTCTACGACGGCATCACCATCGACAGCCAGGCAAAGAATTAAAAAACCGCCCTTCGGGGCGGTTTTTTAAACGCAAACACACCATCCGAAAAACGGAAAAACAACGCAAGATTCGCTCATAAAAACGGGACAATCAGAAAAAATATCGCTCAAAAAATCGAAATATTATTGATATTTGTTTTAAGGTCGTATATAATA
>JAZUGD010000129.1:0-6288 GCA_045641025.1 Eubacteriales bacterium | reverse complement strand
AATGCCGTTCTGTGAGGCATGCAAGGCTATGGAGAACGGAATCGGCTACGCCGGTGAAGGCGACGTTCTTACTGCCTCACTCGTAGGCTCGCTTCTCGGAGTATACGAAGACACGACCTTCTGCGAAATGTTCTGCGCCGACTGGAAGAACGGTAATATCTTCCTCAGCCATATGGGTGAATTCAATACCCGTGCGGCAAAGGTAAAACCGAAGCTTGTCACAAAGCCGTTCATATATTCCGACGTCGGGTACGCCACCTTCTTCGCGTCTCCGATGAAGCCGGGACGTGCGGTAACCGTAACGCTTCTGCCGGAGCCGGACGACCGATTCACGGTGCTTACCGCCAACGTCGAAATGCTCGACGTTCCGGTTGACAACACCTTCTCGTGCACGGTGAACGGTTGGTTTAAGCCTGATATGCCGGTTGCCGACTTTCTCAGGGAGTACAGTGAGAACGGCGGCATACATCACTTCGCCGTCGTGTACGGCGGCGACGCCGGCGTAATCGAAAAATTTGCAAAATTTATGGGCTGGGGATATAAACAGCTCTGCTGATAGAAAAACGGAGGAAAATACAATGGATAAAGTAAGAGTAGGCGTAATCGGTGCTCATCGCGGCGGTTCTCTCGCAAACTATTTTATGTCTTCGCAGAATGCCGAGGTCGTTGCAATATGCGATAAGAGACAGGAACTCATCGACCAGTGGAAGGCAAAAACCGAGGGCATAACCTTCTACAAGGATTACGACGAATTCCTTACTCACGATATGGATGCCGTAGTCCTTGCAAACTACGCAACCGAGCACGCTCCGTTTGCCATCAAAGCGATGAAGGCGGGCTTCCACGTATACAGCGAGGTGCTCCCCGCAAGAACTCTCAAGGAAGCGGTAGAGCTCGTTGAAACGGTAGAGGCAACAGGTAAGATTTACGCGTACGGCGAGAACTACTGCTATATGAAAGCACCCTACGAAATGAGAAAGCTTTACAGAGAGGGCAAGCTCGGTGAGTTCGAATTCGGAGAGGGAGAATACTTCCACAACTGCGAGCCCATCTGGCCGTATATCACCTACGGTGAGCCCGACCACTGGAGAAACCACGTCTTCTCCACCTACTACTGCACTCATTCTCTCGGCCCGTTCGTGCATATTACCGGACTCCGTCCCGTCTCCGTAATAGGTATGGAGACTCCGTTCACTCAGAGACGTGACAGAGTAGGCTGCCACGGCGCAAACTTCGGTATGGAGCTTGTCACCTTCGAGAACGGCGCAATCGTCAGAAGCGCACACGGAAGCCTCTATAAAAACTCCGTATGGTTCTGCATGTACGGCTCAAAGGGACGCTTCGAGAGCGCAAGAGAAGACGCGCAGAGAGACGCTGTCTCGAGAATCTACGTAAACGTAGACGATTACGAGTGTCAGTATAACGGCGACCACCTCATAGACTATATTCCCGAATCAAACGCGGAATTCGATAAGACAGGTCACGGCGGCTCCGATGCGGCTGTAATGTGGAACTTCATCGAAAAGGTACGCGGAAGCGAGGACGCCGATATCATCGACGTATATGAAGCTATGGATATGGCACTTCCGGGACTCTTCGCGTACAGATCCATCCTCAATAACAGCATTGAGGAAAAGATACCGAACTTCCGTATCAAGGAAGAGAGAGACCTTTACAGAAACGACGTCACCTGCACCGACCGCTCAATCGCGGGAGATATGTACGTTGCTCCGTCCCACCTCGGCTATAAGGAAATCCCCATGGAGGTCTACGACAGAGTCCGCAACATATTTGAGGGTAATGTTTGAAAGCAAAGCGAGCCTTAATTGAAGGTAAGCTGCTTTCAAACTCATTTGTGCCTTTTGCCGCAAGAGTGCGGCAAATTCAAAGAAACGGCACAAATGCAAAGAAAGGAATGAACTAATAATGAGATACGACGAACTTGAAATGACACAGATAAGCGACGGACTGTCACAGACCGCCGCCTGCGCCTCCGCCGCCGTATACGATAAGGAAAACGGACTTATGTTCGTGTCTTATATGACGGGTCTGCCCAAGGCATACGGTGAATCAACGGGTAAACTTTGCCTCTCCGTTTTCTCACCGTCTCAGCCGACGAATATCCGTCACAGAGTAATCGACGTAGGCGTAGAACAGTCGAGAGGGCTGCTTTGCACCGCACATTACCTGATTGGCGACAAAAGAACGAGAATGATTTTCTCCACTACCCGCGGTGAAAAAGCAACGTTTTACCGTGATTACGATTTTGGTACCGACACCGTATCGGAGCGTACCCGCGTGTATCTGCGCACCGAGGGCGGCGACGTCGACCTCGTGAACGAGACTTACCGTGATTACGTTGCGGCGCACGGCTATCCCGTAGACTGCGGCGCGGAACCTATCATAAATAAAGTTACCCGTTATAACGGTGAAATTTATACCGCGGTAACGCTCGACGGACCGTCTTATCCCGTGCTCTGCAAAATTGAAGAGAACGTCCTCGTGCCCTTTGCAATCTGCTCGGAGATGACCACCTACGAATACCGCTATTTCCGAAACGACGACGGTATCTTCTCCGTCTTCAGGGTCCCGCCGGATGACCACGGCACGGGTCACGGCGGCTATACCGTGTCGCACGACGGCGGCAAAACGTGGGAAACGAGAGTATTTGAGGACGGCATACAGTCCCGCCCCGACGTTATGGAATATTACGGCAAGCCTCTCGTAATTTATAATTATAAGAGCGACCGCTCCGTTGAGAATTTCCCGCCGATGCACAACAACCGCAACGCGGTAAAATTCGTCTATGACGGAAAGGTTATAAAAGAGCTGTTCAGCAAGTACGGCTTCGTTGAGCACGAAACCGTCTCCATCTGCGGCGACCTTTATATGGTTTTCTCCAACTGCCCGCAGGCACTCTCAAGCGAAAACAGTCAGGCATGGAGCGAAAACGGCCGCTCGGTAGAGCAGGGCAAAGAAGCGGTACAGTGGATGAAACTCGGTTATCTGCTGTAAGAAAAACAAAAAGACGGCTTGATTGTTTTAGTGCCGTCTTTGTAATTGAATGCGAACGTAATCCTAAAATTTATTTCATTGTTTTTAGAATGCGCCATACGCTTCGCTCGGAGTAGTTATACTTTTGTGCCAATTGCGGTATGTTATTGCCGTCATATTCACTGATAATGGCCTTGTGTGTATATTCCTTTGAAAACAATCTGCTCGGGAATGAAATTTGCGTTCCGCGAAACAGCCTGTATATCGCCAATGCGTTTTCAACGCCGATTTCGTCGGCAATATCTCTGTACACATCATTGAGACCGTCAAGGTCTATTTTCAAGAATGCCACCTCCGGAGTTTCGGCCGAGTAACGGTTTAATGACATAGTACCACCTCCGACACGGCATAACAAATGACATTATCATTGTATATGTCACTTATTTTGCAGTATAATAGTTTACGGTGAATGAGAAATTCCATAAAAATGCTCCTTTCCGGACAATTCTTTCGTCCGAAAAAGAGCTTGTAATTTTCGCGAAACTGCTTTTGAATGCTATGGCTGCTGTTGGGGTTTATAGATTTGTTTGTTATTTTGTGTTGAAAAGCAATATGTTTTGTTGTATACTTTAAAACAAGGGTTAGTCAATAAAGGGGTGGTAATTATAATGATGGAAAGCAAAAAAATGGTATCCAACGAAGATATAATGAAATTACTTGATACTTGTTATGAAAAATCACTCAACGGAATACCTATGGTAAGTCAACCTATTGAGGAAATGGTTGATAATTATTTGGGAAAACATAGCGACAAGAAACAGGCCGCCAAAGCTTTAGTGAAAAATCAAATACTAAAATGTACAACATCCGGTTTTCTTACCGGATTTGGCGGATTAATCACCCTACCTGTAACAATACCGGCAAACGTCGGAAGTGTTCTATATGTTCAAATGAGAATGATAGCAGCAGTTGCATATTTGGCAGGTTTTGAACTTAACAGCGATCAAACACAATCGTTCGTTTATGCATGTCTTGCCGGCGTCTCATTAAATGAAATATTTAAACAAGCCGGTATCAAATTCGGCACAAAGTTTTCCACTTCGCTGATTAAGAAAATTCCGGGGACTGTTATGGTGAAAATAAATCAAAAAGTTGGGTTTAGGTTCATCACTAAGTTCGGTGAAAAGGGAATTATCAATTTAGGTAAAATGATTCCGGCAGTAGGAGCAGTAATTGGTGGAGGTATTGATTTTGCAGAAACTAAAGCTATTGGTAACCGTGCGATAAAATGGTTTTTTACACACGATTTTTACGCCGATGATAATGACGATCAGATTATCGACTATTCTGATATTGAAATCACTGAATCAGAAGACTGTTTTGCTGCTAATTTAGAAAAAGCAAAATACAATGCTAAAACCGGCGCAAAAAAGATTGGGGCAGGCATAACAACGACTATAGATAAATTCAAAGATTCAGTAAAAAGCGCATACAAAGATTTGAAGAAAGATGAACTTGATAAGGCTCTCGAGCAAATTGAAAAATTAGCATCGCTTAAAAATGACGGCATAATTACTCAAGAAGAATTTGAAAAGAAAAAATGCCAATTACTGAACATTGAGGAGAAAACCAAATGAAGCTCAGCAAAAAACTATTAAAAGCAATAATTGCAGCGGTAGCGATAATAGTCGTTGTCATTGTTGCTTTCATTTTCTTTGGGCCATCGGTTAAAAGAACAATCATCACGACTTCAACATTACGGGAAGTAGTATCTATAAGCGAACTTTCAACGGGGGAGTTTTGTTACAACGGCGTTGTTTCCATACCTGAAAAAGATAATCCGGAAAAAACCGATTATTCTGTAAAATACGATTCCACAGTGAAGGCTGGAATAGATGCCAAAGATATTGACTTTAAAATTGATAGAAAAAATAAGTCTGTTACGCCAATTATACCCGAAATTAAAATTAACGACGTTATAATCAATGATGGTTCAATCAGCACGATACCTAAAAACGCCACGGCTAAGTTAAAAGATACATTATCATATTGTAAAGAGGATGCGCTGAAAGAAGCCAATCAAAATGAAAAGCTTATAGAAGCTGCCAAATCAAACTTACAGGATTCAATAACTGCACTCTTAACACCGCTTTTAAAAGAAGCAGGATACAAAATTGTGTGGTAAGTGAGGAAAAGGAAATGTTTAAAAAAATACTCTTGTTAATAGTATCGTTGGTAATAGCATTGCCGCTTGCAGGATGCGAAAAAAAGGAAGCGGATTTCTCAGAAACAAAAGCAATATGCGAATTAGCGACACTAAAGTGCTATTATCATAACACAAGCGAATTAAAGCAGGATTCTTCGGATATAGGAAAGTGGTTTGGAAACATAGGGTATAAAAAAGCGTGGATCGAATATGACGGGATAGTCAAATTGGGCATTGACGCTTCTAAGGTGAAAATAGAGCCAAACGGTAATATAGTAAAAGTTTATGTCCCGAATGCAACAATATTGGGTGTGGATGTTGATGTTGAGTCTATTTCGGAGACGCTTTCCGAAACAGGCTGGTTCACAAAAATAACTACCGAGGAGCGCGCAGAGACGCAAAAGAAAGCTCAGGAAGATATGAAAGCGAAAGCAGAAAGCAATACCGCTTTGTTGTCACAGGCTACACAAAGGGCCAAAGATACCATTAAGGATTACATAATAAATGTAGGAACTCTTATTGGTGTGGAATATGAAATCGAATGGATGGTAGATAATAATGCCTAAAAGCAAATGGGTTTCATTTTTCTTATGCCTGTTTTTCGGACTGTTCGGAGCGCATAAATTTTACGAGGGGCGTATCCTTCTCGGAATACTGTACATTTGTACTGCGGGACTTGGCGGAATAGGCGTAATTATTGATTTGATTATATTGTTTTTTAAACCCAATCCGTACTATCCGTAAAATCAATCAATATACAAAAAAGTTTTTTGACATTGTCTCAGCAAGCACTGAATTTGGCTATCCAAATTCGGGTGATGTTGCTACGGCATTGCCTTAGCAAGCATCGTCTTTGTGTCCACACTTGGCTTAGCGAGCATCGCCGCCTGTGTTCACACGACCTTGCCTAAGCAAGCAACGCATTTGGATATCCAAATGCAGCCACTTGTTCGGCACTTGTTAGGGCAGTCTCGCCTGCCGGCTCGGTCAGTGCTTCTGCCATTGGCAGAGGTGTCCGCCGGATGACCACGGCACGGGTCACGGCGGCTATACCGTGTCGCACGACGGCGGCAAAACGTGGGAAACGA
>JAZUGD010000128.1:0-5136 GCA_045641025.1 Eubacteriales bacterium | reverse complement strand
GTGTTTCTTCGACGTATAGAGATAGCGTCCGTACATCCGGATCCCCACGGCGTATGCAGTTTGTTTTGAACAAAGTGCCGCCACGCCTCGGGATGACGGCATGGTTTGGCCCTGCGTGGACCTGCAGGACATCATAACTGTACGTTTTCGGGTCGTAGCTCGTGTCGAGGCAGACGCCGACCCCTCCAACTATCAATTTTTGTTTTGCTTGTTACACTACAATAATTCCGAATTCCGAATTCCGCATTCCGAATTCCCCCGCCAAATTCCGGCTTGTACAAATGAAAAGAAGCCCCTCGGGGCTTCTTTTTTATTCGGCTTTAAGTGAGCGAGCCATAAGCTCGGCTATTGCCGTGTGCGGGTCTTTACCGTTGTTTATAACGTCGTTTACGGCGTTCGTTATCGGCATCTCAACGCCGTACTTGGCGGAGAGCGCCATGACGGCGGGCAGGGCGTTTATGCCCTCGACCACCATGCCGCTGCTTTTTATCGCCTCGTCAACGGACATGCCCCGGCCGATGAGAAAACCGGTCGAGTTGTTGCGGCTGTGGCGCGACGTTGCGGTAACGATGAGGTCGCCGATTCCGGCAAGACCGTAAAACGTGGCTGTGTCGCAGCCCATCGCGATTCCGAGACGCGTAATCTCGGACATGCCGCGGGTGATGAGCGCAGCTCTCGTGTTGTCGCCGTAGCCGAGGCCGGCGATGATTCCGGCGGCGAGGGCGATTACGTTCTTGACTGCGCCGCACAGCTCGGTGCCGCGCACGTCGGTACCCGTGTAGACCCTCATGCACGTACCCGCGAACGCGTTCTGCACGTGCTTTGCGGCATCAGGATCGTCCGACGCGGAGATTATCGTCGTGGGAGTGTCGAACACGACCTCCTCGGCGTGAGTGGGACCGGACAGCGCGACCACGGGGATACCCGTTTTGCCCGCTTTTCCGAGCTCGTCGGCGATGATTTCGCTCATGAACAGGAGGGAGTCCTTTTCGATTCCCTTGGCAACGCTTATCGCGTTCTGCCCGTCATGCATGTACTTTGCGGCATCAGCCATCGTAGAGCGCATGAACGGGGAGGGAACGGCAACGATTACGTCGCGCGCGCCGCCGACAACCGAAATATCGGTAGTGAAAACGATGCTTTCGGGTATTACGGCGTCGCCGAGGTGCGGGTGGCGTCTTGTGCGGGAAAGCTCCGCGGTTTCCGCCTCAAGCGGAGACCATACGGTCACGGAGTGCCCGGCGTTTGCAAGCACGCGCGCGAGCGCAGTGCCCCACGTACCCGCGCCGAGAATTACGGCGTCCGTCATCATTTATTGATTCCCGCGAGGAATTCCTTAAAGATTGCGATGAGCTTTTCTATATCCTCGCGGTAGATTTCGCCGATGTTGCCGATACGGAAGGTCTCGGCCTCGGTAACCTTACCGGGGTAGATGGCGTAGCCTCTTGCCTTGATGAACTCGTACATCTCGGTGAAGGTGTAGCCGTGGTCCTCGGAGGGATAGAGGAAGGTCGTGATGATGGGACCCTGATGCTCGGGACCGATGTAGGTATCGTAACCGAGCTTCTTCATTTCTTCAATGAGAAGACGGTTGTTGTCGTAGTATCTCTTGCTTCTTGCGGGGATGCCGCCCTCTTCCTTCATTTCCTTGAGTGCCTTCGCGAATGCGAGAACGACGTGAGTCGGGGAGGTGAATCTCCACTTGCCGTCCTTCTCCATGCCACGCCACTGGTCGTAGAGGTCGAGGGAGAGGGAAACCGCCTTGCCCTTGCACGCCTCGAGAGAGGACTTCCTGCATACGATGAAGGAGAAGCCGGGAACGCCCTGCACGCACTTGTTGGCGGAGGAGATGATGAAGTCGATGCCGAGGTCGGCTACGGGAATGTCAACGCCGCCGAAGGAGGACATGGCGTCAACGATGAACGTCTTGCCGCGGCTCTTTACAACCTCGGAGACGGACTCGAGGTCATTGAGGATACCCGAGGTGGTCTCGCTGTGTACCATCGAAACGTGGGTGATTGCGGGGTCGGAGTCGAGAATCTTCGCGCATACGTCGGCGTCGGGAACGGAGTCGTAGGGGAAGTTTTCGATAACGTAGTTAAGACCTGCGTGCTCGGCGATGTCTGCCATTCTTTCGCCGTACGCACCGTTTGCGAGGATGAGGAGCTTGCCGTCCTTACCTACGGAGGAGGTGATTGCGGACTCAACGCCGAAGGTGCCGCTGCCCTGCATGAGAACTGCGGTGTACTCGTCGGGGGAAACGTGAGCGAGACCGAGAAGCTCGCCGCGGATCCACTGGGTAATCTGCTTGTAGTCGTTGTCCCAGGTGCAATGGTCGACCATCATTTCGCTCTTGACCGTGTCGGTCGTGGTGAGCGGGCCGGGAGTAAGAAGCTTGTAGTTAATCATGATTTATATCCTTTCAGTATGTATCCTTAATATCTGTTTCTGCATACCTGCCACAGAACGGGATAGTATGCGGATGATCTGAGATGCATTCCGTCGCCGCCGTCGTAATTTGCGGAAAGTCCGCCGTCCTCGCCCTGAAGGGCTCCGGCGATGTCGACGTATTTTGCGATGCCGACGATTGCGCCGGCGACCGCGCTGTTATGTGCGGATATGTTGCCGTTCGACGTGTAGGTCGCGGAGCTTGATATGGGAGAGACACCCACAACGTAAAGCTTCGCGTTCGGCAGTACGCTCTTTATTCTTCCGAGAAGCTCGACGAATGCCGAGGCATACGAGCCGGTGTCGGCGCTGATGGCGTTCAGCCCCATCCATACTACGACGTTTTCGGGCTTCAGCGCCGCGAGTGCGTCAAGCATGAGGTACGAGCCGCCGCTCACCTCGAAGTACGAGTTATAAATATTGTAGTAGCTTATGCTTTCCTTCGCCACGACGTGCGACGAATCAAGCACGCCGAATACGGAAAGTCCGCTGCATATCGAGTCGCCGACGAAGACGGTCTTCTCGAGGAACGCCTCGTCCTCGGCGGAGAATACGATGTTGCCGTTCGGGTCGGTCACGGGCTCGAAGTACGTGGGTATCGACGGCGAGCCGCCGCTTTCCGCGTTCGGGTCGGGGATGAAGCTGTTCGGGTCGGGCTCGAGCATGTTGAACGTGGTCGTCGTTACCTCTGTGACCTCGGTCACAGGCGCCTCGGTTACGGGTGCCTCGGTCGGAGCCTCCGCCGTCTTTTCGGTGGGTGCTTCCGTTGCGGCGGAAGTCGCGGCGGTGGTTTCGGTCGTATCGGGAACGGTCGGAACGGTCGTTTCCGGGGCGGTAGGCGCACCGGGTACGTCGTCCGCGCTTCTGAAGCCGCACGACGCGGTGAGAAGCATCGCGGCGACGAGGGCACACGCCGTCACGGAGCGTATTACAAAGCCGTATTTCATAAAGAATAATCTCCTTTCACGGAGCGTGAGACAGTTGCACATATCTCCTTATTTTAAATTATACCACCGCGCGGACGGGAAATCAATCACCCGCCGTGATTTATTTGAAAAGAGGTACGAAAAGAAGGGTCGGAGTGCGCCTTTTCCCTTGACAAATCGGGCATTCGGTTATATACTGTATTTGTAAAATTTTGTGCATACGGAGGGTACTTTATGACCGCAGAAGCACTCAGACAGGCGAAGGAAGCCTATATCATAGAAAAAGAATGTATCGAGGGAATGATTGAGTATTTCGACGAGGAGGCTTTCGCCCAAGCAGTCTCACTTCTCGCGGGTGCGGAAAGAATCGGCACCTCCGGCTGCGGACACTCCGGCATCCTCTGTCAGCACATGGCGCATCTGCTTTGCTGCATCGAGCGCCCCGCACGCTTCATCTCTCCCGCCGAGGCGGTACACGGCGCAACCGGATTTCTCAAGGAAGGCGACGTCATGATATTCGCATCCCGCGGCGGTAAGACCAAGGAGCTTATCCCGATAGTCGATATCTGCAAGTCGAAGGGCGTCAAGATAATCACGATTACCGAAAACACCGAATCCGTGCTTGCAAAATCCGCGGACGTAGTGCTCAAGCAGTACGTCAACCGCGAGACCGACAAGTACAACGCGCAGGGTACCACGTCGTCGACCGCGCTCTGCGTAATCTTCCACACGCTCGTTACCGCTCTTATTGAAGAGACCGGATACAAGAACGAGCAGTTCGCCGTGATTCATCCCGGCGGAGCCGTCGGAGAGAGACTCAACCCCGGCGAGCACGACAAAACCTGAATAAATTTTTTCTTAAAATAAAGGAGACTTACCATGGAATTCAAAGTATTTCAGAAAGAGCTCGAGCTTCAGTCCAGAGGCTGGATCCCCACCTTCCACGACGTTTCGAGAGAAATCGTCGAGATAGTTGAAGCATCGGGCATTAAGAACGGCACCGTTTGCATCGCGTCTCACCACACCACCTGCTCCGTAATGGTTCAGGAGTGCTCTCACGACGTTGATACCTTCGACCTCGAGTTCCTGCAGCACGACCTTCTCGACATCATGAGAAAGCTCATCCCCGACTACACCGAAGAGGGTCAGTACCGTCATCCCGGTCCGGTACACGCACAGTTCGGCAGATACGTAAACGAGCCCGGTAACTTCACCTCCATGAACACCGACGGTCACCTCCGCAGCTGCTTCTTCGGCAGAAGCGAAACCATGACCATCAAGGACGGTAAGCTTGACGGCGGTGAGTTCGCTCACGTTTACTTCATCGACTGGGACCAGGTACGCGCACGTCACCGTCAGCTCAACGTAACCGTTATGGGTACCACCGAGGACGTAGGCGACCGTAAGTGGAACGGCGGCGAGGTTATCAACACCCTTCCCAAGTTCTCCGAGGCCGAGAAGGCATACGACGAGAGATACGACAGATACAAGCTCCGCTGATTTGAAAGGCAAATAATGAAAAGACCGATAAGAGTTCCCTACTTTGAAGTAGGCACGAAAAACTATATCTACGGCGACAAGCTCCTTGAGCTTGCGAAGAAGGCGGACGAATTTGCGGAAAAGTACGACATCGACGTGCTCTTCTTCTGCCCCGCGCTTGAAATTCGCAGAGTTGCCGAGAACACGAAGAACCTCTTCGTAATGTGCACCTACATGGATACCCTCCGCCCCGGCAGAGGCTGTGCCGACATTCTCCCCGAGG
>JAZUGD010000127.1:0-3769 GCA_045641025.1 Eubacteriales bacterium | reverse complement strand
GCACAGCCTTGATTGCAACCGTGTTTCTTCGACGTATAGAGATAGCGTCCGTACATCCGGATCCCCACGGCGTATGCAGTTTGTTTTGAACAAAGTGCCGCCACGCCTCGGGATGACGGGGACGGCGGGAGCAAGCCCCCGCCCTACGGTGCAAATCAAATTTGTGCACAGACTTAAAGTACAACCTCTGAATGCTGAATGCTGAAAACTGAATGCTCGCCTAACTCCGGTTTGTCGGGATGAAAGAAATAACCCGCCGAAAAGGAAAAGTTCCTTTTCGGCGGGTTTTGCTTTGTCTGAAAACATCCTTGCGGGGCTGCGTCGTCGCCGTACCCTTTTTGTTTGTTCAGGTGGATTCCGAAATCGGTTTTTTGCCCCAGTCCTTCACCACAACCGTTTTGACGGGAGTGTATTCGTACCCGTCGTATTTCAGGTGGAATTCAGTTATCCTTGCGGGAACGCTCCTTGAATAATCAGCCCAGAATTTTACCGTCCAGACCGTCATACCGTCGCGTTCTTCCTCCGACAGAACGTCAAAAACCGGCACACCTATACCGCGCCCGATAAGAGCATATCCGCCCTCGACGGGGTACAGATTGCCAAAATCAAGAGAGTCACCGGGGACCGACAGGTACTTCTCGGCATAAGCACGGATTTCCTCCTCCGTTCTCGGAGTCGAATAGTCCCCGGTTATATCGTTCATACGGGCGACGATAAAGTCGCACAGACCGAACTGACGCTTGTGTTCCTCACGGAGTACCGAGAAGTCGTATCCCTGAAGACGGATGATATACGTCTCGACGGGAGTGTGCGGTCTGTTCATGTCGGGTATCTCTTTTATAAACTCATCGTATTCGGTAAACGTGATACGCATGCCGCTTCTGAATACGAGGCGGTGTGTTCCGGGGCGGAAGTATTCGCTCCCGCTTTCAAGCACCTCAAACTCAAGAATCGGGAAAGCAGTGGCGGGATAATCCTCGCCCTGAAGCAGGAAGTCTTCGGTATAAAGCTTATAGTCTCCGATTTTCATGCCGCGCATATCATCGTATACGTGCGCGCGTTCTTCATCGTATAACGGAATTATCAGAGACGTAAATTCGTCTACGTCCCCTTTAAGCAGGGCACATATGACGGGATAGAAGAAGTCCTGCCCTTTAAGACCGAGCGCGTCCCATTCTTCCTTCGTGGGACACGGGTCCTCAACCGGCGCGGGTTCTTCCGCCTCCGTCACGGTTGTGTCGGCGGGTACGGCTTCCTCGCTTACCGGCGGAAGCGTACTCTCCGTCTCGCGCGGAACGTATTCTCCGAGAGAACAGCCGACGCACAGAACGGTCAGAACGGCTGCAAGCACGGCACATACGGGACGCGTCACGGGGCGCTTTACGAGGGCGTTTATCCTTTTGCGCACGGGTGCTCCGCCGAGTCCGCTTACGTATCCGGTTTTCTGCGGATAAGCTTCAAGCACCGTACGGGCATATTCGAGCCGCTCGCCGTCACTCAGACGCGACGCGACCGCGTCGTCGCAGGCAAGCTCTCCGTCGTGCTTTGAGAGAATTGCCGCCGCCCATACGAGAGGGTTGTACCAATGCACCGCGAGAGCGGCGAGGCGAAGCAGAGCCCAGACGGTGTCACCGTGGCGGAAATGGGTATATTCGTGGTTTAGAATATATTCGCGCGATTCGCTTGCCTCAGCCTCGGGCGTCAGATAAATCACCGGAACGAGTCCGACGATACACGTCGTTTTCGCGTAGGGTGAGACGTATACGGGAATATTTTCTTTTTTGCCGACGTACCGGCGGCCTTTTTTAAGCCGGTATCCGAATACGGCTCCCGATACGGCGAACCATCCCGCGCAGAGAACCGCACCCGAAGCCCATACTATGGAGAGCACGGCTTTTGCAGAAAGAGCCGTCATTTCGGGGAGCGGCTCGCGTTCGGTGGGAGTCACCGCTTCGCTTGCGGCGGGAACGGTATAACCGTCGGTACCGACGGTGTCCGTTACGTACGGAGTGTGCGGGGGCACGTGCTGCGGCGCCTCCGTTTGTATCGCCGCGGGCTTATCGTCGGGGAAGAGGTTTGTCGGGATGCCCACCTCAAAAAGCGATACGGGAATCACAAGACGCAGAACTACCGCAATCCACAGAATATACAGATAACGCGGGGATACGGTTTTTTTGAAAACCGCACGGATTACAAGCACCGCGGCTATAACGAGAGTGAGAGAAATCAGGTATCCGGTCACGTGTCATCCCTCCTTTGATTTTCGGCTTCGTCAATGATACGGCGCAGCGCTTCGATTTCCTCGGCGGTCAGAGCTTTTCTGCCTGCCATGGCGCTTATCATCATGCTGACCGAGCCGTCGTAAACACGCGAAAGAAAAGAATCCGTTTCTTCCGATGCCGCGTCACGTCTTTCAATGCACGGGTAATATTCCTGCCTCGGTCCGCCGTCGTCCATCCTTGCGGCACCTTTGGCTATAAGGCGTTTGAGCATGACGAATACCGTTGCCTTCGTCCAGCCCGTCTCCGCTTCAAGGGCTTTCACAAGCTCTCCCACGGTGCGCGGCGACTGCTCCCAGAGCAGTTTCATGATTTTCCATTCTCCGTCGGATAAAGTAAGCTGCATTTCGTTGCCTCCTTGTGGTTGACATTTGTTATCCTGATTCGATTATATCACACGGGTTAACACTTGTCAACCTCTTGCACAAAATTGTTTTGCGTTCCTTTGCGATTTTCGTTATTTCCCGCAAACTTTCTTTTTCGACAAATATTGCATTTATTATATAAAGATGGTATAATAAATTTTAATGCAATAATTATTGTAATATAGAAGAAATCCCGCACCGGCAAATGAAGCCGGCGGTCACCGTGAGGTATAAATGGTCTTTTCTTCCACAGTCTTTCTGTTTTTGTTCCTTCCGGCGGTATGGGTGCTGTACACCCTGATTCCGAAAAGGTTCATTTTTGCGAAAAACTTAATACTGTCACTGGCGAGTCTCGTCTTTTACGCGTACGGTGAGCCTGTATATATCGTTATCATGCTCGGCTCCGTTGTGTTCAACTACGTCTCGGCGCTTCTTATCGCACCTCGGAGCGGCAGAGCACGCAGAGTGCTTTGCGGTATCTGCATTGCGGTCAATCTCGCCGTGCTCGGCACGTTCAAATATCTGCCGTGGCTCGTCACCGTCGTAAACGGTGCGCTCGGCGTCGCCGTGCCCGTTCCGGGGCTGACGATTCCCGTCGGTATTTCCTTCTACACCTTCCAGATACTCTCCTACGTCATTGACGTTGAGCGCGGACGGGTTGAGGTTCAGCATAATTTCGCCGACCTGCTTCTGTACGTTTGCCTGTTCCCTCAGCTTATTGCGGGACCTATCGTAAAATACGGTGACATCGCCGACCAGATACGTAACAGAGACGTCACGGTGACGGGAACGGCACGCGGAGTGCGCCGCTTCATCGTCGGCCTTTCGAAAAAGGTCATAATCTCCAATACCGCGGCGCTGATTGCCGACGCCGCATTCGGCGCGTCGGCACCCTCGGCGGCACTTGCGTGGGCGGGCGCCGTATGCTACTGCCTGCAGCTTTATTTCGATTTCTCGGGATATTCCGATATGGCGATAGGACTCGCCCTGATGTTCGGCTTCGGGCTGAACGAAAACTTTGACCATCCGTACGCGGCTGTGTCAATCCGCGATTTCTGGAAACGGTGGCACATTTCGCTTACCACGTGGTTCCGCGAGTACGTTTACATACCTCTCGGCGGAAAC
>JAZUGD010000126.1:0-11138 GCA_045641025.1 Eubacteriales bacterium | reverse complement strand
ACCATGCGTGACGGTGCGAGCGTCACAGATGACTGTATGATGGCGGAGCGCCTCGGCTTCAAGGTAACGCTCGTTGAGGCAAGGAGAGACAATTTCAAGATAACCTCGCAGAAGGACGCAATCCTTGCGGAAATGATTATGAAGCGGCGCGAAAAGCTCGCAGCCGAAAAAGCGAAAGCGGATAAATTATGAGAATAGGACACGGATACGACGCGCACCGATACGAGGCAGGCAAGCAGATGGTTCTCGGAGCGACGAAAATAGAATGCGACGTCGGGCTTCTTGCGCATTCCGACGGTGACGTGCTTCTGCATGCAATATCGGACGCGCTGCTCGGAGCGGCGGGACTGCGCGATATAGGACACTACTTCCCGGACAGCGACGCAAAATACAAGAATGCCGACAGTGCCGTGCTTCTTTCGGAGTGTGCACGTATCGTGCGCGAAGCCGGATATGAGATTGATTATATCGACGCAACCGTTATCGGTGAGAAGCCGCGGCTGGGCAAATATATCGACGAGATGAGAGAAAACACCGCCAAAGCCGCCGGTATAGACCCGTCGAGGATAAATATCAAAGCCACGACAGAGGAAAAAATGGGGTTCACCGGCAGGCTCGAGGGGCTTCGTGCTCACGCGGTTTGCCTTCTCACCGAATAACTATATAAAATGCCGTGCATGACGCCCACATCGCTTAACCGGCATAGAGCGTCACGCCTGAGGGCATGAATCTTACCCATAACAGTATATGACACGGCGCTCGACGCGCCACGCAGGAAAGGAAAACATAATGAACAACGTAAAAATCTGCCCGTCCGTATTTGCATGCGATATGCTGCATCTCGAGAGTGAAATCGTCCGTGCCGAAAAATCCGGTGCCGATATGCTTCACCTCGACGTAATGGACGGCGTATACGTACCGAATATAAGCTTCGGCTTCGACATTATCAAGTCTATCAGAAGCGTAACGACTCTTCCGCTCGACGTGCATATGATGACCGCCGTACCGTGGAAATACGTAGACGAGCTCAAAGCGTGCGGAGCCGATTCCGTCACCTTCCACCTCGGCCTTCGCGACGAGCAGGGAACGATAGACACGCTCAAGGCAATAAAAGACGCCGGAATGAAAGCGGCTCTTTCCGTAAAGCCGAAGGAGGGTGCCGATATGCTTAAGCCCTATATCGAGCTTCTCGACATGGCACTTGTCATGACCGTTGAGCCGGGCTTCGGAGGACAGAGCTTCATGGCTGATATGCTTCCGAAAATCGGTGAGATTGCCGCTCTTGCAAAAGCGGTCGGCAAGACCGTACCCGTTCAGGTTGACGGCGGAGTGAAGGACAGCACCGCAAAAGCCGCCGCAGACGCGGGAGCAGAACTTCTCGTAGTCGGCACCGGAGCATTCCGTGCACCCGATATGGCTCAGGCTATCGAAGCAATAAGAGCAGTTTGCAGATAAAATTTACCTACTGAAATTCAGCAGAGGAGGCGATACCGTTGGAACGCGAAATCATCGACGAAGTCAGAGAAATGTTTAAAAACAAAGAAATAGCCTCGCTGCGACGACAGCTTGAAGACATGGAGCCTGCGGACGTTGCCGCACTACTTTCCGAATGCGACGACGAGGAAGCGCTCTTCATATTCAGAATAATCCCCAAGGATCTGGCGGCGGAAACCTTCGTTGAGATGGACTCCGACCTGCAGGTCGCATTCGTTAAGAAGTTCAGCGACAGCGAGATTACCGAGGTCCTCGACGAATTATACCTCGACGACGCCGTCGACATCCTCGAGGAAATGCCCGCAAACGTCGTCAAGAGAATACTCGACCAGGCACCTCCGGATACCCGTGCCAACATAAACAAGCTGCTCGATTATCCGAAGGACAGCGCCGGCTCGATTATGACAATCGAGTACGTCGAGCTTCGTGCGCATATGACCGTAGCCGAGGCACTTGAGAGAATCCGCGCAACGGGTGTGGATAAGGAAACCATTTACACCTGCTACGTAACCGATGACGGACGTAAGCTTATCGGCGTAACCACGGTCAAGGATATGATTCTCGGAGGCAACGACGCGCTTGTCGGCGACCTCATGGAAACGAATATTATCTCCGTAAACACCCACACCGACGAGGAAGAGGTTGTAAAACTGCTCGACAGATACAACTTCCTCGCAATACCGGTAGTTGACGGAGAAGACAGACTTGTCGGTATCATCACGTTCGACGACGCAATGGACGTCCTCCGTGATGAGGATACCGAGGATATGGAAATCATGGCGGCTATCACGCCGTCCGAGAAGCCTTACCTCAAAACGGCGGCTCCTCAGATATTCCTCAAGAGAATACCGTGGCTTCTCCTTCTCATGGTTTCCGCTACCTTTACGAGCACGATACTCAGAAAATACGAGGCGGCACTCACGATAGCACTTGCCGCATATATACCGATGATAATGGACACCGGCGGTAATGCCGGAGGTCAGGCGTCGGTTACCATCATTCGCGGACTTTCCCTCGGCGAGATTGAAATGAAAAACATTCTTCTCGTCATCTGGAAGGAAATCCGCGTAGCCGTAATGTGCGGTATAGCACTTGCCGCAGTAAACTTCGGTAAGATGATGCTTTTCCGCGAGGCTGACGTATGGATAGCGGCTGTCGTGTGTATCACGCTTGCAATGACGGTAATAATAGCAAAATTCGTCGGATGCACGCTCCCCATACTCGCAAAACGAATAGGCTTTGACCCTGCTGTCATGGCGAGCCCGTTTATAACGACCATCGTTGATGCAATCTCGCTTCTCGTATACGTGAACATCGCTGGCGCATTACTCTCATAAAACCGAACTGAGGTTATTATGTATATAGGTGTTGATCTCGGTACTACCGCTTGCAAGGCGGTAATGTATGACCCTGCGGGCAATTTGCAAAGCGTCTATAACGAAGAGTACTCTCTTATATGCCACGACGGATTCGTAGAGCAGGACGCCGAAATGTGGTGGACTCTCGCACGCGAGGCGATAAAAACCGTCGCCGCCGCCCGCGGAGATGAAAAAATCCGCGGAATCTCCGTCAGCACGCAGAGTATCTCTTTTGTTCCGACCGACGGAGAGGGAAACGTTCTCTCAAACGCAATAACTTGGCTTGATACCCGTGCGGGTGAGGAATGTGACGCTATCGTTTCAAAGTTCGGCAGGGACTACGTTTTCAGA
Organism: Eubacteriales bacterium; assembly: GCA_045641025.1. Taxonomy (GTDB): domain Bacteria; phylum Bacillota; class Clostridia; order Oscillospirales; family CAG-272; genus UMGS1312. The sequence continues at coordinate 7,935 of JAZUGD010000126.1, read as the reverse complement.
GTAACCGGCAAGCATGCCGCTCCCGATTACACTCTCCCCAAGCTTATGTGGCTGAAGTCACACGAGCCGGAGAAATATAATAAAACCGTGCACTTCATGCTCCCGCTTGATTTTCTCAATTACAGACTCACGGGAAAAGCCGTATGCGACTACACGGTTGCAGGCGGCACGATGGCGTACGACCTGCAGAACAAGTGCTACGACAAAGCGTTACTTGAATTTGCAGAAGTCGATGAAAGACTTCTTCCGTCAGTCGGCTGTATGGGCGATTTCGTCGGGTGCGTTCTGCCGGATGTTGCCGAAGAACTCGGCATAAATTCCGACTGCGAGGTTTATCTCGGAGGTCAGGACCAGAAGCTTGCCGCGATAGGCGCGGGAATAGATAAGGACAGCGTAACCGTATCACTCGGCACGGCGACCGCGGTAACGAAGCTTACCGAAAAGGTCGACCTCACTGCCGGATTCTCTCATTTCCGCTTCAACGAAGACTACTGCTCGTACGAGGGAGTCGTGTCCACAAGCGGTGCCGCGCTCAAATGGGCTGCGGGTACCATATTCGGCGGACTTTCCTATAAAGAGCTCGACCGCCTCGCAATAGAAGCGGGAAATTCGGGCGGCGTTACCTTCAAGCCCGACCTTACCGTCGGCGGCGAGATACACGGTCTTACTCTCGGTACGTCTACCGGAAACATCGTGTACGCGCTCTACGAAGGAGTCGCCCGTGACATAAAAGATTTCGCCGAGCGTATGGGTAATTCCGGAAAGCTCTGCGTTTTCGGCGGAGGCGCCAAAAGCGATATTTGGTGCAGGGTAATATCTGACGTATGCGGTAAGACCGTATGCGTGCCCGAGGATACCGAAACCGCGTCACGCGGTGCCGCGACTCTCGCGTCGGGAATGACCCTGCCGCCGTCGCGCATCAAAAAAGAATACCGTCCGCAGGATTGCGGAAAATTATAAAAAATATTTTTTACATAAAGGAGAACTACTATGTTTTCACCGAAACCCGCCGCATTTGTTCCTTACAAGAATGAGGAAGTCCTCGAAAGATGCAGAAACATGAAGAGAGAGGATATGGAGAAGCATCCCAACCCCAACTTCCGTATCCACGTAGTAGACAATCCCGGAGCAATCTGGATCGGTGATATGGTTGCACGTATTCAGCGTTCCGACATGCTTAACGAGAAGTGTGTCATGATTCTCCCGAACCCCTGTCCCGTTATCTACTGCTCCGTAGCGCAGATAATCAACCTCAACAACATCAACTGCCGCAACGTTTACGTCTTCACTATGGACGAGTGGGCAGACCAGGACGGTAACATCGCGCCCGCTACTTATCAGTCCGGCTTCACCTATTCTCAGCTGAAGTATTTCTACGGCTCGATAAGAGAAGACCTCCGTATGCCTCTTGACCACATCCACTATCCCACCACGGAAAACATCAATGATTACTCCAAGATGATTACCGAGTGCGGTGAGGGCGGCGCCGACATCTGCTACTCCGGTCCCGGTTGGGCAGGACACATCGCATTCATCGACCCCGATACCCCCGAGTTCGCATGTTCCGGCGTTGAGGAATTCCTCACCATGGACGCAAGAGTGGTAACTCTTAACCCCATGACCATTATGCAGAACTCTCTCCACGGCGTATTCGGATGCTCCGGTGATATCGCTCACGTTCCTCCGAGAGCCGCAACCATCGGTCCCGCTGACGTTAAGAGAGCACGCGCACGTATGGAGTCTCACGACCTTACCACCATGGGTCAGTTCTCCAGCTGGCAGAGAATGACCTCCCGTCTCGTTTGCTACGGTGAGGTTACTCCTCAGGTTCCCGCTTCCATCCTTCAGCTTATGGATACCGACGTTTACATGAGCGAAGACATCGCAAAGCCGTTCGGCTGCTTCGAAAAGGTCGGATATTAATGGCACTGAACTACGTTCACGATTATACGATATACGGTCGTCTCGTCCTCGGGGATTGCCTCATTGAGGACGGTGCCGTCGCCGTCAAGGACGGTATTATCGTTTATTCGGGAGCAGCCGCAGGCGCTCCCGTCGTCGGTGAGGTAATAAACGCCGACGGAATTATCGCTCCGGGTTTCGTTGACATACACTGTCATTCGGGCGGAGAATTTACCGGACATGAAAATCCCGCATACGTTGCAAACCATCACCTCTCGCACGGCACCACGAGCATGCTTCTGACGTTCTACCGTGACCTCGGCCACGAGAACATGGTAAGATACATAAATAACGTCAAGGAGCTTATGGTACCGGGCTCGAACCTTCTCGGCGTACATCTTGAGGGACCGTACCTCAACCCCGATTACGGCTCGAGAGCGGGATTTGAGACGCCCGTTGACGAAGAGAAATACAAAGAGTTTGCTGCGTCAGGCATTATAAGACAGTGGACTTATGCACCCGAGGTCGAAGGTACCGAGGAGTTCGTCAAGTACGTTGTATCTCAGGGAATCGTTCCGTCAATCGGTCACTCCTGCGCATCCGTTGAGCAGGTAAAGAAGGCCGAAGAGTACGGCGCGAGAATCGTAACTCATCTGTTCGACGCTACCGGAGCGTCGATATCTCCCACGAGATACGGCGGCACCATCGAGGTAACGTTCGACTTTGCGGCGCTCCTCTGCGATAATCTCATGTACGAGATTATCCTTGACCGCGACGGCGTACACGTGCGCCACGATATGGCAAAGCTTGTGCTCAAGCTCGTCGGTACGGACAGAGTTATCGGTATCACCGACTCGAGCACCGGCTTTATCGACGACAAGGACTGCAACTTCGAGAACGGTGAGCTTGTCGGAAGTAAAATGACGATGGACTGTGCCGCGCGCAACTGGCTCTCTCTCGGTCTGTCGATACCCGAGGTGTTCAAGATTACTGCGGAAAACCCCGCAAGAGCACTTAATATGAGCGACGTCGTCGGCTCTCTCAGAGTCGGCCGCCGCGGAGACTGCGTAGTCGTTGACGACGCGCTCAACGTAAAAGAGATTTATAAATCAGATATCTGAAAGGAAGCGAATCCACAATGCTTAAGATAGGCATGTCCTGTGCTGATATCTCCCCCGAAAAGGGAGTTCAGCTTACCGGTTATCCTCATTGCCCCCGTCCGAACGAGGGTGTTCACGACCCGCTTTACGCTTCGTGCATGTTCCTTGACAACGGAGAGAAGAAAATTGCGATTATCACCGCAGACCTTCTTCATTTCAGCAAGCCCTTCATGAGAGCACTCCGTGCCGAGTTCGATTTTGATATTCTCGCAAGCACCTCCCATACTCACGACGGTCCTCTCGTTGGTACCGTACACGGCTTTGAGTACGCAGAGGGCGTAAGAATCAGCGACGAGTACAACAAGTTCCTTCTCGAGACCGTTATCGGTATCGTAAAGGAAGCATCCGAGAACACCTTCGAGGGTGAACTCGGAACCTACGTAGGCAGCTGCGGCGCCGAGCAGGGTATCGGAGGCAACAGACGCGCAAAGGGCGGACTTCAGGACCCGTCCGTAAACGTTATCGCCGTTCGTGATACCGAAAAGAAGATTCGCGGCATATATCTCTGCTACGCACTTCATCCCACCTATCTGCACGCCGAGAACGTACTCGTTACCGCAGACTATCCGGGATACATAAGACGTTATTTCGGCTTCGCTTGCCCCGACGCGGTCTTCATGTTCGCACAGGGTACCAGCGGCAACCAGAGCTCCCGTTATCACAGAGTAGGTCAGAACTTCGAGGAGGCGTGCCGTGCAGGAACGACTCTCGCTGTTGAAGTATACCACTGTATCGAGAAGATGGAGTTCACCTCCGACCTTCCGATAAGCTATAAGTCCACCGAGATTGAGCTTCCGCAGAGAGCATTCCCGCCGAAGGACGAGGCTTACGAGAAGATGGTTTATATGAGAAACCGCTTCGATTCACTCAGAAACGCAGACTACATCACCATGAGAAACGCCGAGCTTGATATGTTCGGAGCTGAAGATATTTATTATCTCTCTCTCGAGGCTGAGGAAGGCTACGTAGACCCCGAGCTTCCTTGCGAAATCAACGCTCTTATTCTCGGTGATACCGCAATCGTCGCATCTCAGGGTGAAATCTTCGTGGAATTCGGTCTTGCGGTAAAGCAGGGCTCTCCCTATAAGAAGACCTTCGTCGTAGAGCTTGCAAACGGCGGACTTCCGGGATACGTATATACTCCCGACGCAATCAACGACGGCGGCTACGAGGTCGGAAACTCGACTCTCGCTCCCAATGCCGGTGAAACCATCGTCAAGGCAGCACTTGAACTGCTTAAATAATCGGAGGTCACAATGAACGTACTTGATACCTTCAAGCTCGACGGTAAGGTCGCGCTTATCACCGGCGGTGCCGGCAACTACGGCAGACAGATGACCGAGGCACTCGCAGAGGCGGGTGCTACCGTATGGACTGCGTCCCGTCATCTCGATGCAAACGAGGCTCTCGCAAAGGAGCTTTGTGCGCAGGGCTACGACGTACACGCCGCCGCTTACGACCAGGCAGACGAGGAGAGCATCAAAGCGCTTCTCGATACCATCGTAAAGAAAAGCGGTAAGGTTGATATTCTCGTAAACAACTCCGTGCTCCGCGTTATGAAATCGTATCACGACGCACCCGAGGTATTTGCAAAGAGTATGGAAGTCAACAGTACCGGACTCTTCCTCATCACGAGAACGTTCGGCGATTTCATGGCAAAGCAGGGAAGCGGAAGCATTATAAACATCGGCTCGTATATGGGTGACCTCGGCTGCAACGATACACTGTACGAGGGCTGCCCGACCTATACGTCGAGCGTTGCTCCCGATTACTATTTCCATAAGGGCGGCATGCACAACTTCACCCGCTTCACGGCATCGTACTATGGCCCGAGCGGCGTCCGCTGCAACTGCCTCTCTCTCGGCGGACTCTTCAACAACCAGCCCGAGAGCTTCCTTGACGCGTATGCGAAAGCTACCTTCCTCCGCAGAATGGCTAACGCTACCGACATCAAGGGTATTATCGTTTATCTTGCGTCCGACGCATCGCTTTACACGACGGGCGCCGTAATTCCCGTAGACGGCGGTTACTCCGCTAAATAAAAGAGGAAATAATTATGGATATGAGAAAAAGCCGCGTTCTGCGGCAGATGAGAGCAGGCAAGGTTGCTACCTGCGTTAAGCTCAACCTTACCGACGTAAGAAATGCCGAAATCGCCGCAATGTGCGGGTTTGACTGCATATGGCTTGACCTCGAACACGTTCCTAACGATTTTGACTTTATCGAAAACGCAATAAGAGCCGCGAAGATTTACGACGTTGACTCTCTTACGCGTGTTTCCAAGGGCTGTTACAGCGACCTTATCCGTCCCCTCGAGGCTGATTCCGCCGGAATCATGGTACCTCACCTTATGTCTCTCAAGGAAGCAAAGGAAATCGTTTACTTCACCAAGTTCCACCCCGTAGGACGCAGACCTCTCGACGGCGGTAACGCCGACGGCAAATTCTGCCTTGTTGACGGCAAGGACTACGTAAAGCAGGCAAACGAGGAAAGATTCACCGTAGTACAGATCGAAGACCCGGAACCGCTCGCAGAGCTTGAGGAAATCTGCGCACTTCCGGGAATCGATATGATCTTCTTCGGCCCCGGCGACTTCAGTCAGGGTATCGGCAATCCCTGCGGCGACGACCCCGAAATCGACCGTGTACGACGTCTCGTAGCGGCAACCGCACGTAAGCACGGCAAGTTCGCGGGCACGGTAGGCGGCCCCGGTAACTTCGATTCTCTCGTAGAGATGGGATACACCTTCATCAGCGTAGGTGCGGACGTTATCGCGCTCTGGGAGTACTATCAGGGCCTTACCTCCAAGGTTTCCGGACGCGACATCGCCGACGTTAAGTGAGGGAAATTATGAAAACTATTGACATAGCGGGCAAAGCTCTGTCCGCGATGACTCTCGGTACCGTTCAGCTCGGCATGAACTACGGTATCGCAAACGATATGGGCAAGCCTGATGAGGAAAGAAGCTTTTCCATGCTTCGTGCCGCTCTCGAGGGCGGTATCACCTCCATCGACACCGCAGTCGTTTACGGTGACTCCGAGGAGGTTATCGGACGCTTCTTCAAAACGTGGGAGGGTGAGCTTCCTTTTATAACCACCAAGCTTCCGAAGCTTCAGGGCGAAACGTTTGAAGAACTCGAGAAATACGTTCTCGAATCCATTGAGCAGTCTCTCACCCGTCTCGGCGTACCGCGAGTAAACGCAGTAATGCTTCACGTAGCGGGCGACCTCAAGGCACACGGCAAGAACGGTGCTAAGGCAATGAGCTCTCTCGTAAAGCACGGCTACGCCGACGTTGTCGGTGCATCTCTTTATACCGCCGAGGAAATCGAAGAAATGCTCAAGTACGATGAGTTCTCCGTAACTCAGATTCCGATGAGCATCTTCGACCAGCGTCTTATCGCTTCGGGTATGGTAGATAATCTCAAGGATAACGGCTTCACCGTGTTCGTAAGAAGCGTATTCCTTCAGGGACTCTTCTTCCTTGACCCCGATACCGTAACCGACCCGATACTCGTTGAGCACGCGGTACCGAAAATCAGACTTCTCCGTGAAATTGCCGCAGACGAGGGAATGACCGTATCTCAGCTTGCAATCGCGTTCATGCGCGATACCGCGGGCGTATCAAGCCTCGTTCTTGGTGCGGATACGAAGGAACAGGTACGCGAGAATATGAGTTATTTCGACACCAAGTCCATAACTCCCGCATCTCTCGAAACTCTCCGCCGCGAATTTGCAAGCGTTGACATTCCCGAAATTATGAAGGTCCTTTCAAGACCGAAAAAATAAATATTAAGGAGTGCGTGAGAATAAAGTAAGTCTTTACAATAAGAAAAACTGTCTCACGCTCGAACCGGCGGCTGGAAATCCGAAAGCCGAGATTTTCGTTTTTTCACAAAACGAATATTGCGAAAAAACACGCCGCCGTTTCACCAAAATCAGTGCCGCCGCAAAGCGGCAGAATGGAGTAAGTTATGAGTTTTCCTCTCGGAGATAAAGAACTGCGCATAGGTATCCTCGGTATGACCGAGGGTAACGGTCATCCGTATTCGTGGAGTGCAATGTTCAACGGGTACAACAAGGATTATATGAAAGATTGCCCGTTCCCGGTAATTCCCGAATATCTTTCAAAGCAGCCGCCCGAAACTTTCGGTATGCCCGGTGCGAAAATCACCTGCATCTGCTGTACCGGTTACGCCGGACGCGACGAGGCTGAGAAAATCGCAAAGGCTTCAAACATACCGCTCGTTCTCGATAATCCTACCGATATGATAGGTCAGGTCGACGCAGTAATCTGCGCAACCGACGTAGGCGACGAGCACGTAGATAGATGCCGTCCGTTTATCGAGGCGGGTCTGCCCATGTTCATCGACAAGCCGCTCGTAAACAAAGAAGAAGACCTCCGTACCTTCCTTGAGTGGAAGAAGAACGGCGCACACTTCACGACGTCGTCCTCCATGAGATACTGCAAGGAATACGAGCCCTTCTACAAATGCCACTACGAGATAGGCAAGCTTATGTATATCTGCTCGCCTATGTCCAAAAAATATGAGACGTACGGTATTCACGCGCTTGAGCAGATGTATCCTCTGCTCGGACCGGGCTTCGTTTCCGTAAGAAACACCGGTACGTACGAGCAGGCTCACGTGCACATCAAGCACGAGAGCGGATGCAACGTAACGATAGCGCAGGGAATCGGTATGGCGGGCGCGGGTATGCTTCTCATAGGTACTCAGGGCTCGAGATACCTTACCGGCGGAGATTCTTATTCCGCATTCAAGAAACAACTTGACCTGTTCGTGCATTGGCTCAGAACGGGTGAAGAGCCGTTCCCGTTCGAGCAGTCCGTTGAACTGATGAAGCTCGTTATCGC
>JAZUGD010000125.1:0-2652 GCA_045641025.1 Eubacteriales bacterium | reverse complement strand
GCGTCACCCGTGAAGGTGCCGCCGAACTGTGCGGACTCTCCCGGTGCGAGTGATGCGACGTTCTTGCCGTCGGCGTTCACGGTGCCGCCCGACGCCTCCGCCGAGACGGAGACGTTCGCCGCCCACGTCTGACCGACGTTCGTTACGGTGACGGTAAGCTTGCCGTCGGAGCCTACCTTTACGTCGGCGCTGAGCCGTCCGTCGCTCTCCGCCGATACCGCCGACGCGGCACATGCGCACAAAGCGAGCACGGCGAGAAGTGATATGATTCTTTTAAGCGTTTTCATGAGTTGTCCTTTCATTACAGAAACAGTCCTGCGACGAACGCCGATGCCGCAGCGGCAAGCGCGACGACTATGAGCGGAAGTCTGAAATATGCGAGCACGAGAGCGACTCCCGTACCGATTGCCGCCGTGGGCACGCTTCCCGTTGAGTAGAAGACCGCCGGGAAGGTCATGGCGCCGAGCACGGCGTAAGGGATATAGTAAAGCAGGCTTTTTACGAAGCGCGACTTTATTTTTCTTCTGAAGAAGGTGAACGGCACCATTCTGATAAGATAGGTGACGCCCGCCATCACAGCTACGTACGCAAGCACCGTCATGACTCACCCACCCCTTCTTCATCCTTCACGGGGAAGAGCGCGGCACCGAGTGCCGACGACACAAGCGCACAGATTATGATCGAGAATCCCGCGGGCACCGCGGTGAAGACGTAGGTAAAGAGGAGCGAGAGCCCCGCCGCGAAAAGAATCACGGTGAGTACCTTTAAATCCTTGCGTGCGGGAGGAACTATTATTGCGATGAACATGCCGTATATTACGATACCCATCGCACCCGAGACCGCCTCCGGCAGAATCTCACCCGCCGCCGCGCCGAGCAGCGTACCGCCCGACCAGCCGATTATCGGCGGGATTATGAGCCCGTACATATAAGCGGGTGTTATCGCCCGCGGCTGTGAGGACGCTACCGCGAATACCTCGTCGGTTATGCCGAACGAGCAGACGAGACGGTGAAGCGTACCGAAGTCCGGGGACAGCTTCTGCGTGAGAGATATGCCCATAAGGGCGTAACGGAGATTTATGACAAGCTGGGTGAGCGCCATTTCGATAAGCGTACCCGCCGCGGCGATAACGGTTACCCCCGCGACCTGACCCGCCGACGTGAGGTTCGTTGCGGAAATGCCCACCGCCTGCAGGAGAGAAAGCCCCGCCTGCACCGCCATGATGCCGAAACCGAAGGAGACGGAAATATACCCGAGGGCTATCGGCACACCGTGCCACATCCCCCGAAGAAAATCAGATTTCAAACCGAGAACCGTGCCTTTCCGAATTTATCCTCACCATTATACAATATCCTTTCCCGAATATCAAGTAAGAACTTCGTTTCCACTTGACATAAAGCGACATTTTCTCTATAATTATAAGTAATATTATATTATATATAAAGGCGGTTTTTCAAAAATGAAACTTCTCGAAGAAAAAATACGTGCCTGCGGCAAGGTATACCCCGGCGACGTGCTCAAGGTTGACTCTTTTGTGAATCATCAGATAGATACCTCTCTCGCATGGGAAATGGCGGAGGAGTTCCACCGTCTTTTCGCGGATGCGGGAGTCACGAAGGTGCTCACCATCGAGGCGTCCGGCATTGCGGTTGCCTGCATGACGGCGTACCGCTTCGGCGTGCCGATGGTATTCGCCAAGAAATCGAAGACGAGCAACATGTCGTCCGACGTTTATTCGACCGAGGTGCGCTCGTACACCCACAACACGACGTACAACGTCACCGTAGCACGCGAATATCTCAAGCCCGATGACAACATTCTCCTGATTGACGATTTTCTCGCACGCGGTGAGGCGCTCCGCGGACTTCTTGACCTCTCGCTTCAGAGCGGTGCATCCGTTGCGGGCATGGGCGTCATCATCGAGAAGGCATTTCAGCCCGGAGGCGACGAGCTCCGTGCAAAGGGTTACAGAGTCGAGGCGCTTGCGCGCGTAGGCAAAATGGACCCCGAGACCGGAATCGAGTTCGTTCACTGACACGGTTTTCGTCGGTCGGTCGGACCGTTTCCGATTGACACGATAAAATATATATGGTAGAATTTAAATAAGATTTCACGAAAGAAGGTAAATCAAAGTGAAAAGAAGAATAATTCTCGCGGTTCTGACCGTCGCAATGCTCGCGGCATGCATCGTTCCGTCGAATGCGGCGTACGCTTTCTCGACCTCTCCCGCGGCGAAAATCGCGATTGATGAAGCGGGCGTCATCCGCGGTATCGTAGGCACGATTACCGCAGACGAGCTTAAAAGTCAGTTCGTGCTTGACGTGACCGTCACCTCGTATGCGGGCAAGGAGCTGACGGGCAGCGACCCCGTCGGCACCGACGCGACCGTTTCGTACAGCGATTCGTCCGCTACCGTATTCATAAACGGCGACGTTAACCGTGACGGCAAGATAAACGTCACCGACGTTACGGCTATGCTCAAGTACCTTGCAAAGTGGGACGTTGCGTTGAGCGACGCTGCCGCCGACACGAACAGAGACAACAAGGTTAACGTCTCCGACGTTACCACGCTGCTCAAGTACCTCGCAAACTGGGACGTAACTCTCGCCGAGCCCGTATATCTTACCATTTGCGATAACGGTGCGTTCGGCT
>JAZUGD010000124.1:0-3632 GCA_045641025.1 Eubacteriales bacterium | reverse complement strand
GGGATAAAGTCCAGCCCGGTGCAAACGGTCAAGATATTCACGGTATAGGGGCTCGCGGGAGCGGTCAACGGCACTGTAGGGCAGGTCATCGCGGGCAAACTGTTCAATCCAGCCGCACGCCATGGGTCCGTGCCAGAATTTCGGAACGACGGCGGGCTTGCGCGCCTCCGCGATTCCGCTGGTGAAGTAATACTTGGAGTATTTCTCGCAGGCGTGGAATTCGTCCTCCGCACCGTAACCGATGATGAAGGGAGCGGTCCACTCACCGTCAACTGAGGTGTGACCGTGCTGGTCGGTCGTGAACCAGAATCTGTTGCCGCCTACCTTGTAATCAAAGGCGTGGAAGTTGTGCTCGCCCTTTTCGGCAACGAGACCGAAGCCGAGTCTTCTCTTGATGCCCTCGCATCTGAATGCGTAGCAGAACATCGGAGGGACCATAAGAACGGACCAGCGGTGACAGCCGAGGCATGCCTTGAAGTAGTAGTCCTCGCTGTTGTAGAGCGAGAGAGCGGGAGTGAAACCGTCCTGGAACTCATAGAAGCTTCCGTGACGGCTGCCGTCATAGGAACCGCTGAAATATTCAACGCCGTCAACCTTACCCTTACCCTTTACGGAGACGGAGTAGGTGAAGCGGAGAGGGTCGCATACGAGAGTGTAGGTTTTTTCTTCCCACAGAGCGCTCTTTGCCTTCCATACGAAGGTGGTGACGAAGCCGTCTTCCTTGACGGATGTCAGCCCGGGAATGCCCTCGTCGTAATCGGCGATAGGCTCGAAATCATCGCCGAGAGCGTTAACGGCGGAGGCAACGCTGAGGTCGGCGAACGTGCAGCCGTCGATGATGACGGAGAATGAGGTTTCGCCTACCTCAAGTGCATATTTTGCAGCTTTGATTGAGTACATAATACGTATCCTTTCTTTTCCGTTCGGGAATATCTTGTACTGATATGATTTTACCATATATCCCCGCGGAATACAACCCTAAAACCAAATAAAAACCGCCCCCGACGGGCGGTTTTCCGTATTATTTGAGATTTTCGATTCTTCTCTTTACCTCACCCGGTGTGAAGCCCGCCGCTTTGTAAAGACTGTCAAGGTCACCGTGAGGTACCGTGCCGTCGAGCGCGTGAACGGTCACGTTTTTGTCGGGCAGAGCGGCGCATACGGCGTCTCCGATGCCTCCGGTTCTCTCACCTTCCTCAAGTACGTAAACGTGCGCTGCACCTGCCGTCAGGCGGCGGAGCGCATCCGTGTCAAGCGGGAAAATCCTTATCAGTTTTATAAGCCCCGTGCCGTCGGTCAGCGCCCCGTCGGCAACCGACGTGATTCTGCCGTAGGTGATGATAACCGTACTGTCCTTTTCCACCCCTTCGGTGTACTCGGTATAGCCCTCGCGTACTCTCGCGCGTGCGGGAGCGTACTCTCTCTCACCTCCGCGCGGGTAACGGATCACGGAGAGGGAAGAGGACTTCTTCGCCTCGGCGTAAGCCTCTGCAAGCTCGGCGTAGGTTTCGGGTGAATATACCGTAATTCCGGGAATCGGAGTGAACAGGCTGACGTCGAATATTCCCTGATGGGTAATGCCGTCGCCGGGGACGATGCCGCAGCGGTCGAGCATCAGTATCATCGGGAGCTTCTGAAGTGCAACGTCGTGGTAAATCTGGTCGAAAACTCTCTGCGAGAAGGTGGAATAAAGGAAGACAACGGGAAGAAATCCGCTGACCGAAAGTCCCGATGCGAACGTGACGGCATGCTCCTCGGCAATGCCTACGTCGAAGAAGCGGTCGGGGAGAGCCTCCGCAAAGTCGGAAAGCCCCGTGCCGTCGCACATTGCGGCGGTAATGGCGCAGACCCGCTTGTCGTTCAGCGCATCGTTCAGTACGAGCTCGCCTGCGGCATGTGAGAAGGTCTTGCCGCTCTCCGAGAGGGAACGTCCCGTCTCTCTGTCAAACGGCCCGGTAGAGTGGAACTTGTCGGGCTCCGCCTCTGCGGGCGCGTAGCCCTTGCCCTTTACCGTTTTAATATGTACGACCGAGCAGCCGTGTCTCGTTTTCGCTTCCTTAAGTACCCGCGTCAGTTTCGGGACGTCGTGTCCGTCTACGGGGCCGAGATATACGAGTCCTATATCCTCGAAGAAATTGCTGCGGATAAGCAGACGCTTGAGAGCGTTCTTCACTCCCTTGCAGAGACGTGCGAGCCCGTCTCCGATAAGCGGTATCGACGAGAGGAAGTTTTCAAAGCGGTGCTTGAACGAAAGGTAACCCTTGCTCGTTCTTATTTTCGAGAGATAATTATGAAGTCCGCCGATGTTTTTCGATATCGACATCTGGTTGTCGTTTATGACGATGACGAGGCGTAAATCCTTGCCTCCGCAGTTGTTGAACGCCTCGTAAATCATGCCGTTCGTAAGCGACCCGTCACCCACGACCGCAACCGTCCATGCGTCGCTGCCCGAGAGCCTGTTTGCCTCGGCAATGCCCACGGCGGCGGAAACGGACGAGCCGCTGTGCCCCTCGGAGAGCACGTCGTATTCGCTCTCGTCCCTTGACGAAAAGCCCGAGATGCCGCCGGTCTGACGCAGAGTGTCAAAGCGGTCTGCGCGCCCCGTGAGAAGCTTGTGTGCGTAGCACTGGTGACCTACGTCGAATATTATTTTGTCATGCGGAAAATCAAACGCGCGGTGCAGGGCAACGGTTGCCTCCACCATGCCGAGATTGGACGCAAGATGACCGCCTCTTTTCGAGACGGTGTCTGTTATCTTTTCTCTTATCTCCGCACAAAGCGCGGCGGTCTCGCCGTCGCTCATTGCGGATACGTTTACTTCGTCCTTAAGCATGGTGTTCTCCGAACATTTTGGTTTACATAATTCTACCATAACCTGAGGTAACTGTCAACTTTTGCCCGTGCCGCGGGGCATATTTTTTACGAATAATACAAAAATTTCCGTCCCGTCGGGCGAATAGTGCGGAATTCGGAAAAAATCGGTTAATTCCGCCCATTTTACTTGCAATTTTCCGGGCGGTGTAATATAATAAATATAACTGAAATTGTAACTTAGGAGAGTTTGTTATGATTAACCTTGAAAAAGAAATTCGCGAACAGCCCGAAGTCCTTGCCAAAATCAGAGAAAACAATGCCGATACCGTAAAGGCAATCGTTTCCGCCGCAAAAAAGGCAGGCATAAAGAACGTTTATTTCGCCGCACGCGGCACCTCCGACCACGCCTGCGTATACGCGCAGTACCTCTTCGGAATCCTCTGCGGCATTCCCTGTACTCTCGGTACTCCCTCCGTGTTCACCAAGTACGGTGCACACGTTGACCTCGGCGGTCATCTCGTTATCGGCGTATCCCAGTCCGGTAAGGCAGAGGACGTTATCGAGGTTATAAAGTCCGCAAAGAAGGACGGCGCGCTCACCGTTGCAATCACCAACGCCGAGGACTCCGTTCTCGCACACGAGGCAGACTATCATCTCTTCTGCGGTGCAGGTCCCGAGGTCAGCATCGCCGCTACCAAGACCTTCACCTCGCAGATGTATCTCCTCTCTCTCATCGTAGCAGAGTGGTGCGGATGCTCCAAGTTCTCCGCAGAGCTTGACGGCGTTCCCGCAGTAGCGCAGAAGTTCCTCGACACCAT
>JAZUGD010000123.1:0-4968 GCA_045641025.1 Eubacteriales bacterium | reverse complement strand
CACGCATGGTCATATAGAGTGACGCACGGTACATATTCGCCGTAAATACCTGAGGCGTGCCGATAAGCCATATATTTTTGCGGTCAAGCGTTTCTTTTACGTGGTGACCGTCCTCGGAATATTTTATCGTATCAACCGCGCGGGTTCCGAGTGCAGCCGCCCCGTCGCGGTATGCGGCACGGACGGTTTTTTCTATATCGGAGGGTGTGATGAGGCAGCGCACTCCGTCGTGTATCGCCACGAACTCGGATTTATCCTCTACCGCGCAGATTCCCGCCTCGGCGGACTCCATTCTCTCACTTCCGCCGCCTACGATTTTGAGGGGAGTCTTTATCCCGTATTTTTCGGCAAACGTATTATATTTTTCCGCGTCGTCAGCTCTGCACACGAGGACAATCTCGTCGATGAGCGCACATTTGTCAAATGCGCGGACGGTAAGTGCAACCACCGGCACTCCGCCTATAAGATGATTCTGTTTTGCGCCCGGTACGTCCGAAAACCGCGTTCCGGAACCCGCCGCGAGAATAATCGCCGACGTGAAAGGATGGCGCGAGGAAGTAATTATCCCCATACTTCTCCCCCATTATAAATTCTGTTCTTCTTATTATATCACAATATTTTCTGTTTTCATATCCCTCAGACGAAAATATTTCATATTTTTCTTTAATTTTTAACGGTTTTTCCGTGCTTTTTCCGCAAAAAGAAAGACGGCACCCGTCGGGTGCCGTCACATGAAGAAGATTCCCTCAGACTCGGGAAAGTTCAATTATAACTTCTGTCATTTTTTCAAGAGATTTTACGGGGATAAATTCACGCACGCTGTGGAAGTTTATACCACCCGTGGAAAGGTTCGGACAAGGCAGTCCATCATACGAAAGGCGTGCGCCGTCGGTACCGCCTCGAATGGCTACGATTTTGGGAGTAACTCCCGTTTTCTTCATCGCTTCCTCGGCTTTATGCACGATTTCTATATGCGGGAGAATCTTTTCTTTCATGTTGTAGTAGCTGTCACGCAGTGCAAGCTCAACCGTGCCCTCACCGTATTTTCCGTTGAGGTAGTTCGCAAGCTCGGTGACAAAGCGTTTTCTTGCCTCGAATTTTACGCGATCATGGTCGCGGATAATCATTGCGACGGTCGCGCAGGTTTCGTTGCCGCACATTTCGTTTACGTGATAGAATCCCTCGTATCCTTCGGTATGAGCGGGAGTCTCTGCCGGCGGAAGCATACCGATAAGCTCAACGGCAATAAGTGCGGCGTTGACCATCTTGTTTTTCGCCTCACCGGGGTGGATGTTCACGCCGTTCACGGTGAACTTGGCGGAGGCGGCGTTGAAGTTTTCGTATTCGATTTCACCGAGCTCGCCGCCGTCAACGGTATATGCGTATTCCGCGCCGAAATTCTTGATGTCGAAGAGGTCTGCACCCCTGCCGATTTCCTCGTCGGGAGTAATGCCGACGGCGATTTTGCCGTGCTTGATTTCGGGATGGTTTTTAAGGTACTCGACTGCGGTGAATATTTCGGCAACGCCCGCCTTATCGTCTGCACCGAGAAGGGTCGTTCCGTCGGTAACGATAAGCTCTTCCCCTGCGTATTTTGCAACTGCGGGATATTCGACGGGCGATATTACGGTCTTTTCGTTCAGCGCGATATCGCCGCCCGCGTAGGTTATGATTTTCGGCTTTACACCGTCGCCGGGTGCATCGGGAGACGTATCCATATGAGCGATAAAGCCTACCGTGGGTACGTTCTCGCAGCCGCTCGATGCGGGAAGATATGCGTATACGTAGCCGTGTTCATCAATGCGGGCGTCCGCAAGTCCGATTTTTGCAAGCTCTTCCGCGAGATATTTCCCGAGAAGAAGCTGTTTTGAGGTTGAGGGGCACGTCTCCGAATTTTCGTCGGATGCGGTCCCGAACGAGACGTATTTAAGAAATCTTTCGGTAACGTTCATTTTATTGTCTTTTATTGCCTTTCGTTTTTATGTACTTTGTATCTGACAAGTCTGCCGTCC
This sequence comes from Eubacteriales bacterium, assembly GCA_045641025.1. Taxonomy (GTDB): domain Bacteria; phylum Bacillota; class Clostridia; order Oscillospirales; family CAG-272; genus UMGS1312. The sequence goes on along the minus strand of JAZUGD010000123.1, from coordinate 2,956 downwards.
TTACCGTCTTTTTCGATAATGCCGATATTCTCAAGCACTTTTATCGCGGCGGAGCCGTTTCTGCCGCCGAGCTTCATGTATTTTTTCAGCTCTTTGATATATACGACGTCACCGTCGGCGTAAGGAAGAAGCGCTCCGAGTTCATAAGGTGACGTAAACATCATGACGTCACAAAGCTTTGTGGGTACAATATCGTATTTCGTCGCACGGCGGCGTTTGTCTGCGCCGTAGCCATCAAGAAGCCTTGTTTCGTCGGCTTCAAGCGTTACAACCGTTATCGTAAGAGACGGACTGTAAAGATGCTCTCCGAGGTACAGAAGTTCTTTGAATATTACGGCGGGTACGTCGTGCTTAGGAGATTTGTATTCCTTCTCTATTTCGCCGGTATCGGGAGATACCCAGCGAACGTTTCTTGAAGTAATTACGGGATATATTATCTCAACCGCCTCTTCGGATAAAAAAGCCTCCAGCTTATTCCGCATTTTGCCGAAGCCGGAGGTTTGTATTTCGTGAATACCCGTACCGTTTCTGATATCCGCCACAAAACCGCCGACTTTTACCTCGGTATTATCGGGGTTGCTCTCAAAAAATTGTTTGAGAGCGAGATGAACCGATTTTTCCTTGTACGTGCCGATGCTGTTGCGCACGTGAACGTCACTTACGTTCTTACATATTTCGGAAAAACGTTCTCTCTCGGAATCGTTTATCATCAGTACTTGGTCTTGAGCCAGTGAAGAAGCTCGTCGATATCGCTCTCGGAAAGCTTTTTCTCGCTGTAAAGAGAATCCATCATACGCACGAAAGAACCCGCGTGATACTTGTTTACGAAGTCCTCGGTTACCAGTCGTATGTATTCGGTTTTGTCAGCCGCGGGGCTGTAATATCTTTCTTTTCCTTTTTTCTCGGAGGATATGAAGCCTCTTTCTTCGAGTCTTACGAGAAAAGAAATAAGAGTAGGAGCCTTCCAGCCGCGTTCACGGCCGACCTTCTCCATTAGATATGCGGTATTTACAGGCGGCTCCGCTTCCCAGATGGCGAGCATTACGTCAAACTCGGTATCCGGCAGTTTCTTTTTGAGAGCCGCGTCATTTGGGGCGCCCTTCAGCGTCTCGTTGACCTCAGTCATTATATCCATTTTAAAGCATCCTTTTCCGAAAACGGGTATAGAAAATACACGGTCGCACTCCCGTGTATATTCTTCAATTGCCGAAAAAGCCGCACCGCTTTTCGACAGTAAATATATTATACATATGCCTAAATATTTTGTCAACCGATTTTTCGAATTAAATTTACATTCGGTAATTTCGATAAAAGACAACTGAATAATTTGGTAAATTTATCATAAAGCGTCGACGTATTGTCGAATATTGAATCATCGCGTCGCTCGATTTTCCAATTATTTCCTATTATCATGTTGACTCCGGAAATATGTCATTGTATAATAAATAAAAACGGAAGGGGGCGATGGTTTGAACGCGCCGAGTACCGAAAACAATCAATATCTCAAATTTCTCCATGCGATTGCCGAAGGCCGTACCACCCGTACGGAAATAGCCGAATACCTGGACGTGAGCACAATGACCGCCGGAAAGCTTGCCGCAAGGCTTATTGACTACGGGTATCTTACACAAGTAAGAAGTCAGACAGCATCGGCGGGTCGCCGCCCGATGACGCTTAGATTCGACGATTCCCTCTCCGTTATTACGGTACGGATAAAACCCTCCGAATTCGTGTACTCCGTTTTTTCTCTTTCACTTAAATACGTTTGCGGTTTTGCCGTACCTTATGAATCTTCGTTATTTTTTGATGAAAGCTTTGTTCTCTCACTGAGAGAATCGCGGGAATATCTGAAAGCGAAAAAGAAGAAGCCCGCTGCCGTTTGCGTAATTACCGACGATACAGACGGAATTCCCGTGCCGTCTTTTGCAGGACTTGATTCGCTTAATATTAAGGTATCCGTTAAATCGGTCTACGGTGACGTAAACACTCTCATTAACACCTCTTCATATGCCGAAACCGCAAGAGGAGCGTTCGGCGACTGCTCTTCGGGATTTACGCTGATAATTAACTTATTACACGGCAGAGCAAGTTCTTCGATTCTGTTTAACGGAGCCGAATACTCACAAGGTATTGGAAACATAGGAGAATACCGCGTTTATCCCGGGAGAACGCTGAACGACGTGCTCAGATACGCAAAGACGCCCGAGGAAACCGCCGCCGTCCTCGCTCCCGTGATTATTGATATGATAAACCTACTCTCACCGTCAAGGATAATCGTGAGAGGTGAAAGCTACGCTGATTCCGCGGATACGGTAAAATTTATAAACGATGCACTGAAGCGAGATACCGCGATATCGAAAAACAGCCTGCCGGACGTTACGCCGGCCGAATACGATGACGGCGCGGTCGCACTCTTCTGCGCACGCGAGGTTCGCGAAACCGTGCTTCGGGATATTTCTTTCGCTATGTGATTATTCTATTGCAATTATTCTTTATTTGTAATACAATATAGTCATCTATACACGTCTATATATTCGAGGCACTTTCACATGAAAAGAAAAAGTACTTTTGCGCGGCTATGCCTTATCGCATCAATGTTCATATTCGGCACGATAGGCATTTTCAGAAACTACATAACCCTGCCGGACGGAAGCGATTTCCCGTCCGGTGCGCTTGCTTTTATACGCGCAGCCGTAGGTGCAGTTTTTCTGCTCGTGATTTTTCTCTTTAAGAAAAACAAGACAAGCATTAAAACCTACGCGCGCAAAATACCCGTATTATTTATTACGGGCGCGATAATCGGCTTCAACTGGATTCTGCTGTTTGAGGCCGTCAGAACGTCCGTCGTTATCGGTACGCTCTGCTATTATATGGCACCGGTTATCGTCACCGCTTTTTCGCCCCTTATTCTCAAAGAAGCGCTTACGCTTAAAAAAGGCATCTGCATAACAGTTGC
>JAZUGD010000122.1:0-4149 GCA_045641025.1 Eubacteriales bacterium | reverse complement strand
CAGAACCCGTGCAACGCTTTCGTGTTGCGGTAGCGCAAGTTTATCCTATGCGTTGCACCCTGCGAATCCGCAAACGTATTCGCGGGGTTTGATCCATCAAGTACACGAAATACAAAAGGCTCCCGAAAGGAAGCCTTTTGTATTTGGCGCAGGGAGTGGGATTCGAACCCACGTGACCGCAAGGTCAAACGGTTTTCAAGACCGCCTCGTTATGACCGCTTCGATATCCCTGCGAATGAGATTTTGCCTGAGATAAAGTAAGGGGACGGGGTAGTGCGTACCGTATGGCAGCCCTTCCGAAAATATGGTCGCCGCGCCTCGTGCGACAAGCGCACTCCTTCGGCTCCCTATTTTCGTGATTCGCTTCGTGAAAACGCCGCACTGCGGCTTTTTCACTCGCTCACCCGTTATTCCCGCTTCGATATCCCTGCGAATGGGATGCTGTGCTTGTTTACAATTATGTATCGCAAGCGGGAATATAATACCATAACCTAGGCTTAAAGTCAAGCGTTTTTGCAAATAAAGAGAGCGTGCCGACGGCGGTATAGCCGAACCACTCACCCGCCGTCGAGGCGGATTTCACAGTCCGCAGGACTATTTCACGTTGCGAAGCAATATTTCGCCCCCCCGCAGACGTCGGAACGTCTGCGGGTGGACTTCTCTGCGCCTCAGCGCCCTGCTTCAGTGTTTTCTTCCCGCGGCGGTTTTCAAAACGCCGACGGCATCGGCGAGATTCACTTTTCCGTCGTTGTTTGCGTCGGCTTGCCCGGCGTCGATTTTGTTGCCGTGTCCGGCGATGCTTTTCATTATCGCCGTGGCGTCCGTAAGGTTTACCTTGCCGTCGCCGTTTGCGTCGCCGAGGATGTCGGTGCCCTCGTTCATGTCGACGGCACCGGCGATTCCGTCAACCTTACCGCCTGACGAGTACTGCCATATCTTGGCGCGTGCGGGAGAAGATGCGGCGCTCCAGTTTGCCTCCCACAGCGGAACGCCGACGGGAGGTGTGAACTTCGAGTTCAGCCAGTACGTGTTTGCGTAAACCATGGGGCGAAGTCCCGCCGCCTTGAGGCGTGAGCAGAAGTAAGACACCGCCTCGGTCAGCTTCTTCGCGGAGTATCCGCCGAGGTATCTCTCGTCCTCAACGTCCGCCGCGCACCACAGCTTGATTTTGTCCTTGTACGGACGCAGAAGCGTAATATAGTAGTTCGCTTCCTCGTTTATCTCCGTCATGTTTCGCGCACACAGATAGTGATACGTGCCCACGGCAAGCCCTGCTTTGACCGCCTCCGTTATGTTTCTCTCGAACTTCGGGTCGGTGAACGGCGAGTCGAACGACGGCATCCGTCCCTGAGACGCCTTAATCATCGCAAAGTCTATGCCCGAGGCTCGAACGCGCTTCCAGTCAACGTCTCCCTGATAGAGGGAAACGTCGATTCCTTTGAATTTCAGCATTATTTATTTTCTCCTTTGTCTTTGGCTTTTCCCAGAACGTCAACGGCATCGCGGATAACTCCGGGAAGCGGGACTCCCATAAGTCCCGCATTCTCGATGATAGACAGCGTCTCGTTCAATATGAATCCGATACACGCCGCGTCGCGTATGTACGCGCTCCCCGTAATTAGATCGAGGCGCGCCGCTACGAGCACGGACGCAAGCACCGTTGCCTTGCGGCAGAGCCCGCGTAAGCCCGACGCACTTGAGAGTCCTCCGTTTTCCGATTTGGCGGAGCGTTTCCATACGGCGGCAACCATCGTTCCCGTTATATAGTCGATTATCATGAATATCACGAGCGTCGTGAGAGCCGCGTTCCAGCCGCCGAAAACGGAGGATACTGCGGCACCGACGACACCGGCGGCGGTACATACAAATTCTTTCACTGTCATTTCTGTACGTTGTCTCCTTTACAGTATATGTACCTGCGGGAGGTTAAGACAGCTTTGCGGGAAGACAGTAGTACCCGCTGCCGCTCAGGTTTTTCATGAACTTCAGATGATAAACGGAGCCGGCGGTATAGGTCGGAGCTCCGCCCACGTACGTTACCGTCGCCGGAAGATTCGGAGCAACGAATCCGCTGCCGGCTTCAAACATGATATCCCATTCCGGGTGAACTCCTTCCGTGCCGGGATCCGTTAAGCTGACAACCATTATCATCGTTACGGGTTCCGTGATTTTTACGAACGTGTCGGAGGGAAGAACGTCTGCGAAAACGGCTGACGTGTATATTTTTTCTTTGCGCTCGGCATTTCCCGATGCGAGCGGGATCATCTGAGGGACGGGCAAAATTCCGTTCAGTACCATATTGCCTGAACCTCCACGTCTCCCGAGCCGCTCAGATATACGGTATCCGTTCCGGTGTTGTCCGGAGCGTTTGCGGCAAGGTTAGCCACGCAGAACTGAGCGGTTTTTGAAGGAATAAGGAAGCCTTCACCCGATACAATCGGTGCGAACGATACCGTAACGTCGGACACCGAAAGATTTTTGACAAAGAATGCCTTTGCCTTGATTCCCTGAAAACTTAAGGTTTTCATAACTCCCGTCATGAGAGTAACTCTTTTGATTTTTTCTTTTACCATGCTTATCCTTTCTTTTATTTTGTAGTGTACGGTCTCGCCATCTTCGACGGCAGGGTAGGTGCATACGTGCCGCTGTTTTCGTATTTGGGGAAGACGACGGAATTGTGATTGATGAACTTCTCGGGGATATAGATTTCGCGGAGCCCGAGGAAGGTTTTGTCGTCGATGACGTTTGAGGTGTAAAGCCCCTCAAGATACCTGAGAGCGGCTGTAAAACCCTCGTCGTTGTTCTTCGCCTCAAGTCCGTCGAGGTGCTTCACGATGTCGTCGTATTCTCCGGGAGTGAGTCCGCCGTCCGTGGTGCCGGAGCCTCCGGAGGAGGAATTGCTCTTTCCGCCGGACGAGGCGGAAATTCTCGCCATGCCGAGACCGTAGTCGGACTCAAGCTTTTTCATCGCAAGCTCGTAGTCCCTCGCATCGCTCTCCTTCTGTGCTTCGAGCTTTGCCGTATCGAGACCGTACTGTCTGTCGGCCTCGTATGCATCACGGTCACGCTCATACGCGTCGCTGTCGCGGGAGTACGCGGTGTCGGCTCGCTTCGCGTAGTAGTCTCTGTCGTCGTCGGCACCCTTCGCCGCATCGCTTCTGCGCTTATAATCGGCGTCGTCGAATTTGTAAAGCAGCTCGGCATTGTCGCGAAGACGTCCCGTCTCGTCCTTGTATCTGCCGTACGCGAGCTCATAAAGCTCCGGTATAACGTCGCCGAGCTTGTCCGTCTCGCGTGAGTATGCGTCGCTTGCGGCACCCGTGGCATATGAGTTGCCCCAGCCTCCCGTAAGCGCCGTCGCGCGTCCGAGAACGTCCTTCATCGCCGTCTTTGCCGAGGCGGTATATTTCTTCCTGTACTGCTCGTACAGCGGGTCGGTGTCTGCGCTCCACGAAAACTCCTGCCTGTCGAGCACGCTCTTCAGCGCGGCGTCGGCGGCATCCGCATAAGGCGAACGTGAAGCGGCGGCACTGCGTGCGCTTGAAAGCTTCGTTTCCGCAGCCTTCAGCGCACTGTCCGCACTCTCGGCTTCCTTTGATTTTTCATATTTGTATTTGGCCACATTCAGCCTCCGTTTCCGATATTTGATTCAAGATGTTCGAGAATGAATTCAAGCTCCTCCGTAAGTCTGTCGAGATACTTTCGTAGCTCCTTCATGTCTCTGTCGGGGTTTCCGCTCATTACGGGCGGTTTTTCAAGCGGTGTCAATCTCCCGTACCTCCGTTCTCCGTGATTTTATCGAAAGCGTAAATTGTCGCGTCTCCCGTACCCGAAAGACGGAGTTTCACGCTCCCGCATCTGTGAAGCCGTACCGTAAGGTCGCGTCTGCCTGAGGGCGTACCCGTGTACGTTTTCAGAAGCTCCCACGGACCGTTGTCGTATTTCACGCGGATTGAAAGCGACGAGCCCTCGGGCAGGCTAAGACTCATCCTCAGCGCCGTAAGATAACGCTTGCCGGGCTCGCGAAGATAAAGCTCTCCGGTTTCCGCATACCACGTGACCGCCGCCTCGGGCTCTCCGCGCACCGCGCCCTCGCATACCGCGATAATATCACTTCCGCTGACACAGTACAGACCGTTGTCCCACGAG
>JAZUGD010000121.1:0-9799 GCA_045641025.1 Eubacteriales bacterium | reverse complement strand
GTAAACGTCGCTTGAACGGAGCAGGGCATCTCTCTTCTCGGTGAGCTTTGCCGCAACAGCCCGTCCGCAAAGCTTTTCGTCAATCATGTCAACGTATTCGTAAATTACGGTAAATCCCGCATCGCGGTACGGCTTCAGCCGGTCAAGCCCGCACGGGTCGGTCGAGTACGTCATGACGTACGTGCCGTCACGTCCCTTTATAGCCTCGCAGAAAAGTGAGCGGTATATGCTCATGTCGGCAATATAAAGCCCGTCCTTTACTTTTTTGAAGCGGTACTTGTTATCGTACGAATCTCTGTCGGAATGATAAATAAACAGCACGTCGCCCGGAAAATGCGACGCTATCTGCTGAGGGCGCTGACGGAGCAGCCCGTCCCAGCCGAAATTGCTTTCGAATACGATAACGGTCTTGTATTTATCTGCCGAAATTTCTTCAAAAAACGCGGAGAAGCGCCCCGCTTTCCCAAACGTAAAGTAGGGGCGAAGTGTGCGCTTCAGCTTATTTATTATTTTATTTGTTATCTGACAAACGTTCAGCAAGGTTCCGTGCCTCCGACATGCAGTCTTCCATAGAACAGTAAGTCCATGCGCCGTATCTGCCTATGCTGTAAATACCGTCGCGTGCGGCGCTCTCGCGCCATACGGAGAGCTCACGCTCGGTTTCGGTGTTGATATGAACGTACGCGGGGTCCATGAGAATCGGCTCGTAATCGATGAGAGTCATCGTCTCGTCGGTAACTCCGATTTCACGGAGACCGCGAAGCGTCGCTTCAAGCTCGTGGTCGATATCGACCTCACCGTCCTTGCCGAAGCCGATTTCGATATACATGCTCAGTTTGTCGCTGTCCATGATGTTGTCATAGAAGCCGCAGCGGTAGAAGTTGTATTTCTTCTCGGGGAGGTACAGCCAGTGCTCCTCGGTAAAGTTCGGCGATTTCTTATCAAAGCCGAGGTTGAATACGAGTACGCGGTTGTACGAAAGCTTTGAGGCAAGCTCGCCGTCGCCGAGCATCGGGAGAAGGGTATTGAGCGGTGCGGACGAGATAAGATTATCGTAAGCGATAACGTCACCGTCGGACGTGGCTGCGGTTTTTGCCTTGCGGTCTACTGATACGATCTCGGTATTGTAGCGAATCTTTGCGGGGTCGAGCTTTGATTCAAGCACGTCGATATAAGCCTGTGCGCCGCCCTTCGGATAAAGGAAGGTGTTGTTGTACGACGCGTTGTCTCCCGCCTTCATGTTGCGGATAATCTGTTCAAGGTCCGCATAAGGGAAGAAGCGTCCCATCGCGTCACGGTCAAGCTGAGTGAGGTCGACGGAATAAAGCTTCTCGTTATAGGGACGGAGGAATTTTTCGGTTATCGAAACGCCGAACTTGCCGTACAGCATGTCAAGGAAGCTGTCGTAGGATTCCTTCTCGGTTTTAAAGAACAAATCGTACAGACAGTCGATGAATTCGTCTTTTTCAAGCTGATGAATGTTCGTCTGGAAGGGGTAATCGATCAGCTTGCCCTTGTAATATATCTTAGTGCATTTAACCTTGTTAAGAATTTCGGATTCGGGAAGGCTTTCGCGGAAAAGCTTCTTAAGTTCTTCGTTTCTGAAGTGGTAGAAATGACCGGCATAATCCCATATAAAGCCGTTTCTCTTAATCGTACGGCAGTATCCGCCGGGAGTTGCTTCCTTCTCGACGATGAGATAATCGTCACCGAGGTAAAGAGCGGACGCAAGACCGGAAATACCCGCACCGATAATAAGCGTTTTAACCTTCGTCACGCGTCAGCACCTCCGTCGTCGGGTATCTGACTCTTATAATAAGCGTCGCATACCTCTTCGGCACCGCCGACCATTACAACGCGGCCGTGGTCGAGCCATATGACTCTGTCGCAAAGCTGTTTTATCGAGGAAATGGAGTGAGAAACGTAAAGCACCGTAGTACCGCCGCCTATCATGCTTCTCATCTTGTTTTCACTCTTCTGCTGGAAGGCGATATCACCGACCGAAAGAATCTCGTCGACGATAAGTATCTCGGGGTCAACGATAGTTGCGATGGAGAATGCAAGACGCGCAATCATACCGGAGGAGAAGTTCTGAATCGGGACCTCCATGAAGTCCTGAAGCTCCGAGAACTCGATTATCTCGTTAAGCTTTGAGTCGATAAACTCCTTAGAGTAGCCCATTATCGCACCGTTGAGATATACGTTCTCCATGGCGCTGAGCTGAGAGTCAAAGCCGGCGCCGAGCTCAATCATCGGGCATACGTTGCCGTAAACCTTAACCTCACCCTTGGTGGGCTTGAGCACGCCCGCAATAACCTTGAGAAGGGTGGATTTACCGGCACCGTTCGTACCGATAAAGCCTACGACCTCACCGCGGCTTACGTTGAAGCTGACGTCGGTCAGCGCCCAGAAATCGTTATTCGGTTTTTTCTTTCTTTTAACCGTGTCAATGAGCCACTGCTTGAGAGAGAAGTTCTTCTCAATGCCGAGATTGAACATCATCGACAGGTTTTCGGCTGTAATAATATAATCGTTAGTTGCGTCCATGATTTTGAAGATTCCTCGTCAGATGTAATAAATGAACTTGTCCTGATTCTTCTTGAATACGAATGCTCCCACAAGGAGGAAGAATATTGCCGATATTGCGCATCCGGCAAACTGACCCGCCGTCGGTATCCAGTGATAAAGGATAATCGAACGTGCGAAATTGATGTACTGATAAAGCGGATTGAGCTTCATGATAAACTGAAGTATGGGGTTGTCGATAATCGAAATATCGTACATTATGGGAGTCAGATACGTCCATATCGTAAGAATGATTCCGTAAATGTAGAACATGTCACGAAGGAATACCGCAATGGTCGAAAGAATGAAGCTCATGCCTACGGTAAAGAGGAAGAGACAAACGACGCAGTACGGAAGAATTACGTGATGCCACGTGATGGGCGTTCCAGTGCAGATGATAACCGCATAAAGGGGAATGAGAGAGAGCAGAAAATTTATACCTACGAATATCGGCTTCTCAAGCGGGAAGATGTACTTCGGGATATACACCTTGTTTATCAGGCTGAAGTTTGCAACCACGCTGCTCATCGCAAGGTTCGAAGCTTCGCTGAAGTAGTTGAAGATGGTCAGTCCCGAAATAAGGTATACGAGATAGTTTACTCCGGGAGTCGTAAACTTAAAGACGTTCGAGAACACGATTGCCATGACGATGGTCATCATGACCGGGTAGAGAAGACTCCACAGAATACCGAGCACCGAGCGTTTGTATTTTACTTTAAAGTCTCTCGAGACAAGCTGTCTTATGAGAAACCCGTATTTTTTAAAACTTAAAAGCAGTCCTTTCAAAACGAATATCCTTTCATCTATTGTCAAGTGAACATAATCACCCATCATTATCAAACTATTTTACCACAAATTTCGCCGTTTGTCCATAGCTGTTAATATAATTGATGTTACTTTTTTAATAACAAGCCTTGAAATAAAGGGGATTTTATGATATTATAATTAGCGTTAAATATATGTCTCCGTAGCTCAGTAGGATAGAGCGTTCGCCTCCTAAGTGTACACATTGACGCTCGCCTTTCGGAAAAAGCGATTGGTTTTGAGTTCAAAAAACGAATATGTCGCTATAGCTCAGCCGGATAGAGCGACCTCCTCCTAAGGTAATGGCGCGTCTATCCCCAAACTTAAAGCCGCAAAAACGGCTCACAGTTCTAATCGGACGGTGGATGCCAAAACAACAAACGACAGCAAGAGTATAATATTGCGGCTTCTCGGATAACATAAAAATCCGAAAAACCGCATGAAACAAGCATATTTGCCCCTGTAGTTAAATGGATATAACGAGGTCCTCCTAAGACTTTATTATCGGTTCGATTCCGGTCAGGGGTGCCAGCAAGCACGAAAATTCAATTGAATTTTCGTGCCTTTTTGCTAATTGATTTTTCCTTGCTTTTCAAATTTTCCTGCTAATTATGGGAATAGGTATGTAGAAAAGTAAGGACACGGCGGTTTCCCGCCGTGCCCTTTGTGTTTGCCGAGCATCAATCAAGAGTTATGATTTCACGGGTGCAAGATGCATTATAGCCATCGCTGTCTTCCCACTCATCAAGAAAGTCGTCCACGCTGGTAAACTTCTCGATAAGATTGTATCCTTTTTCGACGGTAATCATCTCGGAAAACCAAGTCTTGATTTCAAAAGAAATCTCTCTTGTATCTTCAAGATGGAATATTACGCCGACAGAACAATCGAGTGAATGAACTTCTCCGTCGTGTTCAAGTGTTTGATGGTCGGTAATAATGTCAATGGAGACTATCTTGCTTGCCACGGGCGTTTCGATAAGCTCGCCTTCGTCCATAAAGGTCTTTATCGTAGTATCGTCCACCTGCGCTATACGAAAGACGGAAACATCGTCAGTATTGAAGAAACGTGTTACCGTTTCAGTGAGAGATGTGAGCTTGTATGCTGTACCGTCAACATAAAGACCGACAATACCGAAAACCATCGGGCTATATATGAAAGGATCACACTTGAATTTTTCGAACTGCTTTCCTATCATATTTTTGAAAGTATTGATTTCCTGCTCTGAAAAAATGGTTGCTGGTTTCATTATTTTTCCTCCACGAAATGTATTTTTTGTTGTTTGAGACCACCAGTATGAGAACTGTGGACGATGTTGATTTCTACGGCGGGAGATCCGTCTGGGCTTGATGAAACGGGACGCATCGTGATGATGCTGCCGTCTGCCATATGCGTGGTATATCGTTCTCCACCGTTATAAACCGTTTCCTTGCCGCCAAAGGCAATTTTGTCGTAAAAATCCTTTGCAGTAGCTAACGGATCGGCTGATGCGATATTCCTTGTTTTGTTGCCCGAACTTGGACTATTTACGCCGAAGCGTCCATTCTCATAATGATATTTTGATGAGGCGAGCAAAACATTCTGACCTACGCTGCGGAAATATTTAGAATTCCCTTTATATCCAGTACCCATTTAAGCGCCCTCCTTTATGTGAGTGCGCTCAAACTCGCTTGCATAGCGATAGAGTGGAACTGCATCCTTGAAATCACCAAACACCGAATCCGGCATAAAGCCGTGCACCAGAACCGCCTGCGGCTCGATTTCCTCAAGCATTGCCACCATACCTGTTTTGAACATCTGCTTTTGCTCGGATGATTTCAGACATCCGTGCGTGCTTACCGATACAATGGAACCCTTCGGTACGCCCAAAAAGCAATACTCAAAGCTCGATTCATCGCTCCAGCGGATATTCGGAATTACGGGTATGCCGTTCTTTTGCAAGAAGAAACCGACGGCACGGTTCATATAAGTGTTTGCCTGCTGCAAGCACGGCGACTGCCCAATCAGCATCGTGCAGTCCGGGGTTATCACACCGTCGTACAGCTTCAACTGGTCAAGATAGCGGGTCGTCGCTGTCAAAACGGTAGAAAACTCTTTGTCGTGCAGATAAAAATGTACGTATTTTCGCTTGTCCTTGTTTGTGTTGAGCTTTGAAAACGGCACAACATCACGAGGGATTTGAGTGTTTTTCAAATCCATCAGCATCGGAATGCCGCAATCACCGACAAGCACGGCTCCTTCGGTGAGGTACGCTTGAAACCCATCATCGAATACGGTTTTTCTTTTTTTCATAATAGGTGTTCTCCTTGTTGAAATTGATGATATGCATAGCAATCATCCTCTCTGTGTACTTACAACAAGGCAATGATGTACAGTTATATAAAATTTTGCCTTGAGGGGTACATCCTCCGAACACCTATATCTGATAAACCAACTACAAATAGAGATATTCGGAAGCAAAAATGATGTGTTTTGTCAAGAAAATTTTTGAAGTTTTATCAAAAAATCTTGACAAACCTCCCGAAAACCCCTATAATGTATGTACCAACTACGAATAGAGATATTCAGGAGCAAACCTTTTGTGAGTTATTGCAGTAACTTACAGAAGGTTTTTTCTTTTACTATATACAAGCAATTTACACCACCGCCTTTCATTTATTTGCATCTGAATTGTACGTCTGCGGCATCTGGAGAAACGCCGCAGGCAACGACGATTTCCGAACGGCTCATCCCTTGTGTCAAGTGCTTGCCAACCATAAATTCACCCGCAAAGCACTTTGCCTGCCATTCCGGATCTTGATATCGTGGCACGTCTGACTTGCTGAAATTGCGTTGCAGTTTGAAGCCACAAAAGCACAAAGTGAAATAGTGACCGATTTCGTGGGCTATCGTCATGCGGTCACGACCTTCGCCATCACAAGCACGTTCATAAACGCTTTCTTTGATACGAATATGTCCCGTGCGGATGTCTGTGTCTGCGTGAGTGTTCGCCGGAAGTTCATCATCCGATAAGATTTCATAACTGAAATCATCAAACAGTTCCGGTAAAACATCAAGCAATTCAACAATAGGTATCCACAACTCGTTTTGCAGCCCAAGATGATTGCGCAGGATATTTGCAAGATCTCTCAAATCCTTGCGGGACTTCGGTTCTACGATGTATTCCGTCAAGAAATCAATCCTCCTTGTGCTTGTTGAGGATGTTGAACAGCTTCTTGCTCGTTTCCTCGTCCAAAGTATCAAATTGGCGGGCAAAGGAAATAGCGAGCTGACGGTTGCCGGCAGATGCGTTGCGAATATTCAATTCGACTGTGTCGCCGGACTCAATGACCGCCTGCTTTAATTCTTCCATTTGTTCAACTGAAAGGCCGTAGTTTTCCTGGAGTTTCGGAAACCACGCATCGGGCAGTTTTTTCTTTCCGTTTTCCACTGCGGAGAGGAACGCAGAAGACACTCCGAGTGTTTCTGCCATGTCTCTAAGTATTTCTCCTTTGTCTAACCGTAGTTTCCTTAAGAATTTTCCGATACTTGTGATCATAACCTTTCCTCCTTAACCTATTCAGGTTAATATGAGTATAACACATTCAAATTCGTATGTCAACCTCTTTTGGTTAATTTTTGCGTTTTTCTTTTTGAAATCAAAAAAAGCAGTGATCCGTTCAAATTTACAATACAGCACACACCTGCTTTGTGATAGTCAAACTGTTCGAATCAGACAATGCTTGCACGAAAAATAAGTTAAAAGTTGACTTATATCAACCTTTTCAGCCCTTGCGATAACAGTCTGCCATTCCCCGAAATTAGCAAAATCCAAATTTTTGCTAATTTTCGCGGTAAAAACGGCATTTTCGATTAGCAAATTGACACTCCCGACTCCATTCGAACTGTCAAAAAATCCTTATATCATCGGCGTTTCTGCGACTTTTCAAAAAGGATAGTAATAGGGTGCAACCCACCTCCTAAGCGAAAGGCCGCGCGTTCGAATCGCGCCGGGGACGCCAAAAAGCACCTCAAAAAAGGTGCTTTTTATTTGGAGTTTATTACCGATTCGCAACTTGTTAATAAATTGTTGACATGACGCTAAGATTTATGATAAAATTATTCTGGTTAAATACAAATTAATTTATCAGTAAAGAGGTGTTCACAATGATTTTCGAAATGTACAAAAAAGCATTTTCGGTTCTTCTGAAGAAGCCTTTCCGTCTTTGGGGTGTTTCACTTCTCGAGGGGCTGCTCGCGGGCGTTGCCGGCGTTCTGTTCGGAATTATTCCCGGAATCGCATTGGCAATCGAGCTTCTTCTTACCACGTCAATGACGAATATTTACCTCCACGGACTTGACGGTGATGAGGTAGAGGCCGTTCAGCTTTTCGACTGCTTCAAATCGTGGGAAATTATTAAACGCGTCCTCGGCGGTATGGGCTGGATGCTTCTTTGGATATTCATTTGGAGTCTTATTCCGGTTGCGGGGCCCATCATCGCTATCGTAAAAGCATACGAGTACCGCTTTACTCCTTATATTCTCATTCGTGAGCCGGAGGTACCGATTACACAAGCAATTAAGGAATCTCAGAAGCGTACGGACGGCTGCAAAGGTAAAATGTTCTGGGCGGACGTCCTTGCGTTTGTTTTGCCTTACGTTGCACTGTTGATTCTCGCATTGTTTGCAAGAATCCCTTATATAGGAATTCTCTTCGCACTCGTTACAGTACTGTTCTTTATCTGTTACATAATTTTCATTCCTTTCTTCATCGGTCTTGTCAGGGCATCCTTCTACAAAACCGTTAAAGAAAAGAGCAGAGTAAACGAAGAAAACTTTAATTATTGATTCACATAAATGAAAAGGCAGCCTGTTCGGGCTGCCTTTTTGAGTTCATAAATATAATACTCAAAATATATTCGCTTGATTTGAAACGAAAAATATGTTATCATAAGACGTTATTATAAGTCAGGAGGTACAGTAATGAAAAGTCGTGGTTTTAAAGGTACGGTTTCACTGTGCATCGTTATGGTGATTCTTGCGGCTTTTACGCTGTCTTCATACGCCGTAAAACCTTCGTTCAGCTTGAAGTATCCCGAGCTTGCGGATGAAATAAATAAAGCGGTCTTAAATCACGATGAAGCCTACGTAATACCTTCCGGTTATGAAATAACCCTCGATGAACTTTTTGACGTTATGTATCAGTTGAACTACGGATGTCCGATGCATTTCATGAGAGAAACGGGCTACAGGTACTTCGCCCGCACCGATGCTTACGGAAACGTATACGCAACGTCAATAACGTTTGATTATAAGCTTACCGCAGAAGAAACCGAAAGCGCACTTGTTACCGTAAACGGATTCATAGATAAAATCATATCGGACGCCCCTTCGAATATGACCGATTTCGAAAAGGTACTGTATTATCACGATTATATTGCATCCGTATTTGACTATGATAACAGTCTGCAGGTGCATGACGTATACGAATTTATCAAAAACGGTAAAGGTGTCTGTCTTTCGTACGTGCTGATGTACGCAGAGCTTCTTAAACGTGCGGGAATCGAAAACTCATGGGCTTGGAGCGAGGAGATGAACCACATCTGGAACTGTGTAAAACTGAACGGTAAGTGGTATCACGTTGACGTTAACTGGGATGCTACCTCGTCCGATATACCCGGAGTGATAAATCACAAGTATTTTCTGCTGAACGACGGCGAGATATCGACTGCCGATAATAAACATTACGGCTGGGTTTCTCCGGTATGCTGTGACGGTGAAGAATATAAAGACTCCGTTGTCCGTACGGTTAGAACTGCGGTTGCGCCGTCAGACGGTAAGTGGTATTTCATTGACGGAACGGGAAACCTCTGCTATACGGATGATCCTTCTTCGGGTGAAGAGCCGACCGTAGTATCGGAGCACAGCCTCGTATGGAAGGTGTGGGACAAGAACGCGCATTACACTTACGTATACAGCTCACTTGCCGCTTATGACGGAATTATTTATTATACGACTCCCACACAGATTATGGCATATTATCCGACCGACGGAACTGAAAAGGCGGTCTGCACTTACGGCGGCAATAACGGCTATATTTACGGCATGAAGCTCGGAGGTTACTCACCGTACGCAGAACCCGGAAAAGCACTTATAAACATATCAAAAGAACCGAAAACCGGTACAATCACCGAGGCGGATCTGCTGAACCCGAAAATCGAGCCCGTAAGCACGAGAGGTGACGTCAACCGTGACGGGAAAATCACGGTTACCGACGTAACGACTATCCTGAAATATCTCGCTAACTGGGGCGTTGCGCTCGATACTGACGCGGCTGACGCCAATAATGACGGAAAGGTAAACGTAAGCGACGTTACTTATCTCCTGAAATACATAGCGGGATGGGACGTAATTCTTTAAAATGAACATAACTGATTTTCACACGCATATATA
>JAZUGD010000120.1:0-8168 GCA_045641025.1 Eubacteriales bacterium | reverse complement strand
AACCGCGTCGGAATCGAAAATCGAGGAGTTTGACGTAAAGTCAAGCTCGAACGTGAGGTCTCCGCCGTCGTAGTCCTTGTAGCGGTCGACGATTGCGTCCATGCGCGGACGGTAACGCTTCATGTACTCGGGGTGAGGACGAACGACTACGTCAAAGCCACGGCCCAGAAGCTCGGAGAGAAGCGGGTCGATGCACGAGTCGAGGATGTTGTCCTGCTGCCACGAGGGAGCCACGAGCACCTTCGGTCTCTCTCTCTTCGTCTTGGGCATCGCCTCGAACGAGGCACGGAGCTTTTCAAGCTGACCGTAGCCGCAGGAGATAAGCTTCTTTTCGGGAAGGCCGTTCAGCTCTTCCTGCTTTCTTATCTCGTCGAACTGGAAGTCGCCGACGCAGAGAATCGTGTCGTAATGGTCAAGCGCACCGGTGTGAAGCACCATGTGAGTGCTGAGCGGATAGTGGAACATGTAAACGTATTCCGTATCCTTGTTGAGGTACGAGCGCTTGTAGTGGTAGTTGTCAAGGTCGGACATCGTCATGACCACAACGTCCGCATCCATCTTCATGAAGAGGGTGATGAGCTTTTTCTCGCCTATGTAGTACGGGCGTATCTTCGGCTCGGTTTTCGCAAGCTCGAAGATTTGGTCGTTCGGGTCACTCGTGATGTAGTGGATGTTTACGTTCGTACGGCGGAGAAGCTCGCCTATGACTCCCTCGAAGTACTTGTAGAAGCCGTTCGACTCGGAGTAGAAGACGATGTGCTTGTTCAGTACCTTGAAGAACTTCTTGTAGTCCTCTTTTTCGCGTCTTACGTTTTCGGGAGTGCGGCTGCCCATCTTGTCCATCGCGGCAAGCTCCGCCTTGGTAGCCTCAAGCTCTTCGAAATCAACGTATTTCTTCGGGCTTATCGCCGCGTTCAGTATGTACTGCTGTACGATTGAGAAGAGGTTGCTGAAAATCCAGTACATCGCAACACCGACGGATACGGTGAAGCCGAGCACGAGCGAGATACCGACGGTGAGTATCATCGTACCGTACTGACCGATTTTGTCCTGCTCGGCCTGAAGGACGTTCGCACGGTTCTGCGATATGCAGAAGAGGAATGCCGAAAGTCCCGCGATTACCGGAGAGAGGTAGTAAAGCCCGCCGACCTTTGTGGGAACCGCGGCAACGTCGATGCCGATGAACTTCATAATATCGGCGTACGTGCCGGCGTTAACGTCGGTGCGGATGACGCTGATGAGTCCGAGAAGGATAAGTATCTGAATCGCAAGGGGAATAAGGCTTGCGAGCGGGCTGTAATGCTCACGCTTGTAAAGCTTCGAGGTTTCCTCCGCGATTGTATCTCCGTCACCGAAGAACTTGATTTTGATTTTGTTTATTTCCGGCTGCATCTTCACAAGCTTTATCGAGTTTTTGTGAAGCCATACCGACAGCGGAAGCACGACTATTTTCGATATCAGAGTAAAGAGAATAATCGCAAGTCCGTAGTTGCCGAGAAGGCTGCAGCAGAAGTCCATCACGTATTCGAGAGGGACTGCTATGTAATCAAGAATAGACATTTTTGAAAAATCACCTGCTTGTCCATAGTATATCAATTTATTATAGCAAAAAGGGACCGAAAAATCAAGTTTTTTATTATAATAAGTAGAGTTTCGGTGAGATTGACAAAAAAGAAAGAGGGTGTAAAAGTTTTTTTTACACCCTCTGCGGGATTATTCCGTTTTTTCCTTGTGTTTGTGTCTGTGTCTCGACGGGCGTTTGTCCGCTCTGTGTACCGCAAGCACGGCTGCGGCGACGAGTCCGATGAGGAGGAACAGCACCGCGGGGACGAGTGCGACCGACGACATGTCCGAGAAGAACGTGTTCTGAGCCGTGAGAAGCGCGTGCTTCATAAGTGCGTCTCCGACGGCGGTTTTGGCAATGTAGTTGCGGTAGAGGAAGTATCTTGCCGCGCAGAATACCGCAAACGAGCCGAGGTAAAGCGGCAGCGCGGTTTTGAGCAGCGCCTCGCGCATGTGTTTTCTTGTGAGAACGAGTAATGCTGCGGTGCAGATTGCCGTGATTGCAAGGCAAACGGGAGCAAACGAGATTATATCCTCCGCTCTGGCGGCAAACCAGCCGACGGCGCTTCTCGGCCCGTCGGGAATCACGCGAAGCGCTTCCGTGACCGCGCCCGTCACAAGGTCGTACACGGGAGAGCCGTCTCCGCCGAACTTGACGCCGGTTTCCTTTGAACGCTCGGTCAGACGTTCTGATATTCTTTCGTAAAGCTCATCGTTTTCGTACGAATAAGCCTGTATCTCGCGGCCCGACAGGTCGGCGATTTCACAGCGAAGCGACCGTATCGCCTCGTTCGAGACGTGCTCCTTTGTGAAAATATCGGAAAGGTCGTCTCTCGTCAGCGACGTGAGAGACAGCGAGCGGTCAAGCGCACGGTTTACCTTGCCGTACACAAGTTCAAGGTACTCCCTGTCCGCGATCCGTACGCTGACGTTCGCAGGGTCGCGCAGGGTACCGCTGACCGAAAGAGAAGCGAGTGAAAGAGCGAAGGAGGCAAAGATTATTACCGAGAGAATTACGGTTATGATACGAAGCGTATTTTTGCTCATTCGGACTCACCTCCCGTGACCGGTACGCATATCGCGGCGAAGGCGTCGGTCCTCACGCCCGACGTGTTTTCGGGCGCGGGCGTGTAGATTGCGAGCGTTTCCGCGTCGCCGTCCGGCATCAGAAGCGTCAGGTTGTTGCGGTCGAACACGGACGTACCCGTGACCTCGTACTCAAAGTCGCCGTATACGGTCGAGAGGGTAACGGCGTCGCCGGGCTTTACCCCCTCGAGCCCCGAAAGGGTTTCGGTGAAGCCGTCGATTATTATTTTTCCTCCGTCACCGGGGTACGCACTTGACGGGCAATGACCTGCTCCGAGAAGGAGCACGTCGCCGTCGTCGCCCTCGTAAACGGATACGTCGATATTTACGGACGGAACGGTAAGAGTCGCCCAGCTTTCGCCGTAAACGACCCCGTCGGGTACGGCCTCGGGAGCGTATTTTTCGTACGCCTCACGCTCGGAGGACTCGGGATATACGAGAGCGCATTCGTCGGCCGGCTCCGGCTCCGTGATAAGATAACGGTACGTGTCGTTGAGCTTTGCGCCGAGAGCTACGACGGCAAACACGGCTGCGGCAACCAGCACGGTGAAAATCAGGTACGGAGACACGAAGATTATCGCGTTTTTGGCGATTCTTTTGATTCTGTGTCTGCTTATTGTTCTGTTTTTCTTCACGTTTATGCCTTCCTTAAAGAATTATTAAGGTGGAACATTACTCCGAAATTATACAACTTTTTTGTTGCCGTGTCAAGTATTGCGCAATCGGTGCGTGAGCGATTGACAACGGGCGGTAATCTGTTATATAATTATAAGGTGCAGGGCTTTTGCCCGAAGAAAGGAAAGTCCCATGAAGAACAGACAAAGCGACTATAATGCATACAGAGAAACGTACCCCTCGATCGTATATTCGGGGTACGATATTTCCGCGTGCGCCTCGTCTCTCGACGTGACGTACCGTTTCTCAGTGCCGGGACTTGCCGACTTTGCTCCGACGTGGTCGTTCGGTGTCACCGGGGCGGAAAAATACGTGCACGACCCGAGACTGCGCACTCTCGTTTTCTCGCTCGGCATGGTCGAGCTGATAAGCTACTATAAAATCTGCTGTCCTGAGACCGTGAAAGTCGAATGCGGTGCACTTACCGATGCGCAGTGCGCATGGTGGAAAAAGCTGATGCGCGGGGGACTCGGAGAGTTCTTCTATACGAACGGTATCGAGCCCGGCGACTTCGTTACGATTGAGTCGTGCGGCGACGCTCCCGAATACGCCGTGCCTGCCGCTCCCGTGAGCGGGGACAGAGTTCTCGTGCCCATCGGCGGCGGCAAGGACTCCGCCGTAACGCTCGAGCTGACCCGCGAATACGCCGAGAGAATACCGTACATAATAAACCCCCGCGGTGCGACCGTCGATACGGTAACGGCGGCGGGAATCCCGTATGAGAGTGCGATAATCGCAAAGCGCACGCTTGACAAAAACATGCTTGACCTCAACGCAAAAGGATTCCTGAACGGTCACACTCCGTTCTCGTCCCTCGTTGCGTTCTCGTCCGTCATCGCCGCATACGTCAGCGGCATCGGATACGTCGCTCTCTCGAACGAGTCGAGCGCAAACGAGCCGACCGTCATCGGCAGTGACGTCAACCACCAGTACTCGAAATCGCTTGAGTTCGAGTCCGATTTCATCGAATACGAAAAAGAGCACGTCGGAAGCGGAGTTTCCTATTTCAGCCTGCTCCGCCCGCTCAGCGAGCTCGGCATCGCCGCTCTGTTCTCGCGTTTTCCCGCATATCACGGCATCTTCAGAAGCTGCAACGCGGGCAGCAAGCAGAACGTCTGGTGCGCCCGCTGCCCCAAGTGCCTGTTCGTTTATATAATCCTCTCTCCCTTCCTCACGCGAGCCGAAACGGTGAGCATCTTCGGGAGAGACATGCTTGACGACCCCGATATGATACCCCTGCTTGATTCCCTCTGCGGGGTCACTCCCGTAAAGCCCTTCGAGTGCGTCGGGCGCGTCGAGGAGGTCAACGCCGCAATGCAGGAGCTTGACAGACAGGTTACCCTCTCCGGCGAGAGCATGCCCGCGCTTCTCGCGCATTACAGAGAGTGCGGCATAACCGAAAAATACGACATCCGCGCAATCTGCCTCGGCTACGATGAAGAAAACCGCGTTCCCGAAAAATTCGTGCCCGCCGTAAAGCGTGCGCTTGAGGAGGCAAAGACAATATGATAGACACCGTTCTTTCGTCTCTCGTAAAAGACAAACGCGTCCTTATAATCGGCTTCGGCAGAGAGGGACGCTCGACCTACTCCCGCCTTGAGAAAATCGGAGGATACGCCTCCCTCGACGTCTGCGACGCCAAAGCGCAGGACGGGGTAAAATATTCGGGGGACGGTTACCTCGATATAATCGACGAATACGACGTCGCCTTCAAGAGCCCGGGAGTCGTGCTCCCGAAGCCCGCGCCCGAATATAAGTGCAAAATCACCGCGCAGGTCGACGTTTTTCTGTCTGTTTACGGTGACCGCACCGTCGGAATCACGGGTACTAAGGGCAAGAGCACCGTCTCGACCCTGCTTTACCACGTGCTGAAGTCCGCCGGTATTCCGGCAGTGCTCGGCGGCAACATCGGTATTCCCGTGTTCGACATAGCCGACACGGTTGAGGACGATACCACCGTCGTGCTCGAGCTTTCGTGCCACCAGCTCGAATGGTGCCCCGTATCGCCGAGACGGGCGATTCTGCTGAACTTTTACGAGGACCACCTCGACCACTACGGCACGTTTGAGAAATACGTCGCCGCAAAGAAAAACATATATCTCGCGCAGGACATGAGAGGTACTCTGTACTGCGGCGAGAACGCACTTCCGCGTCCCGGTGAGGCAAAGGGAAGCGTCATGATTCCGGAGCGTGATATGCTGCCGTTTGAATCGTTTGAGGAAATCGGCGCACGCCTGAGAGGAGAGCACAACCTCGGCAACTGCGCGTTCGTTTACGCCGTTGCCGCAGGTCTCGGAGTTACCGACGAGGCGTTCACCGCCGCCGTCGCCTCCTACGAGCCGCTGCGCCACCGCCTTGAGCTGTGCGGTAGTGCCGACGGAGTCGAATATTTCGACGATTCCATCTCGACCACGGTCGAGTCCGCAATATCCGCTATGGAGAGCATAAAAAACGCCTCCGTCATCCTCCTCGGAGGAATGGACAGAGGCATAGACTACGACAAGCTCGTAAGCTATATCGCGGAAGGTCGCGGACCGCACCACGTCGTGTGCATGTACAAATCGGGCGAGCGCATTTACTCAATGCTTAAAGAGAAGGGCTGTGCGTCGCACGAGCTTTACCTCGTGCCCGACCTTGCCGAAGCCGTTAAAACGGCAAAAGCCGCCGCACCGAAGGGAAGCGCCGTGATTCTATCACCCGCCTCCGCAAGCTACGGATATTTCAAGAACTTCGAGGAGAGAGGCGACGCCTTCCGCGCCCTCGCTCTGGGAAAATAATTAAAGCCTGCTGAATTTTCAGCAGGCTTTTTCATTTTTCATCCGCCGCACGGCGGATTTCATTGCACGGTGTCCGTAGACACTGTGCTCAGGGCTTGCACTGTCCGCAAGGCTTGTATCCGCGGGAGAGCAGTACGTCGCGGGACTCGTTCGTTTGCTTTTTGTTCGACGGCGCGATGTCGGCAATGCCCTCGCAGCCGGGGCGGTGGAATTTCTGCGAGCTTGTGTTGAGCACGTACGTGACGTCGTCCGATACCGGCTCGGCGTTCTCGTCGAGGTGGTTGTCGCCCGTTTTGTGGTCGATCACCACGCGAGGCTCCTCGTTGTAGCAGTATACGCAGAAGCAGATATCCTCGCCGCCGTCCTCAACGGACAACCCCTCCATGAGCACGCCCGTGGCAACGAGGTTGTCGCCGCGGAAGTCGGGAGTGACGCGGTACATGACGTGATGTCCGGTCTCGCGGACGTAGTCGCCCGCCATTTCCTCAAACGGAATCATCGCGAGGTTCATCGTGCGGGTGCCCGTGATGAGGTTCAGCTTGTTCGCGTTCTCTCCGGCGAGCTGATGCGCGATAAGGTGACAGCGGTTGTAAAGGCTTTCGCCGTCAACGAAATCGTACTTTACGCTGTGCCAGCCGGTCGGCTTTATCATGTAAATATCTTCTCTTTCGCTGCCGGGCATGAGGTCGCGCCCTATGCTCGCAAAGGCAACGCCGCAGCGTCCGAGAGAATCAAGCGGGCTGTACGATTCGAACGACGCGTCGGTTATCTCGTCGTCGGTGAAGAACGGCACGTTTCCGTTGACCGTTATATATGCCTTGCCCGAGTACGCGGGCAGGGACTCAAATGAAAATTCTCCGTCCGACGCGGGCGCATCCGTGACGGGAGTCTCCGTTACGTTTTTCGTGCCCTCATCCGTCGTCACGTCCTCGACGATGAAATTCGCCGTCGTCGAGGCGGGGGCGGCGGGGGTGAGATTGCACGAGGTCAGAAAAAGAACCGACAGAAGCAGAAGAGCGGTAAAGCGTTTCATTTTGCCCATACCTCCTCGGTTACGCACTCGTGCGAAAAACCGCCGAATTCGCGCGTGCTCTCAAGCGTGAGAGCGGAAAAATCAACGGTGCAGTACACGTCCGACGGGTAGTCTCTGTTCCAGCGGAAGACGATGAGACGATCTGCCTTTTTTATGTATTTCGCCGCGTCCTCTTTTTCAACGAATACGAAGTCGCCGCGCTTTGCTTTCGTGAGGTCGTCGGTGACGGTAACGCCGCCGCTTGTGAAGAGCTTTGCGGTATAGGGCTTTACGACGAGACGGTGCCCCGAGGCAAGCTCGAGAATCCGTGCGGTCACGACTCTGTCGCGGCTCTGTCTGCGGTAGTTGAAGCCGACTCCCATGCTGTTTTCAACCGTGGTTATAAGCGTCATGTTAATACCTGTATTCCTTTCGGCACTTCGTGTCCTCAGGCACGAACGTGCGGCGCGAAACAAGAGCATTTCAGGTTTCGGTATTCTGAATGTTTCGCGCTTGGCCTCCGTTTTTATAGTGTTTCTCACCGAGCACCGTAGCCCACCGTTCCGTCCAGAACGAGTAGTACGGGCGGCTCCTGTGCTTTTTTGCCGCCCACAGGAGCGACGGCAGCCCGATAACGGGAAGATAAAGCGGACCGAGAATCAGACTCTGCAGGGTGTGCCCGTATTCGTGAGCGCAGAGCGCGTGCTCTCTCTCACCCGAGGGCGTACGCCCCGGTATCCCGACGAACGTGAACATGCCGAGCGATATTCCCGCACCGCGCATCCTCCACGCCGTAGTCACCGCTCCGCGTGAGCGGAAATGCGGCCGCTTCGCGAGGCACAGATACGTGACCGCGCCCGCAAGCGTCTGCGGCAGTCCCCACGTCCACGAGACGAGTACGTAAAGAAAATTTTTAATGTTCATAAACGGTATTATATCACAGAAGTGAGAGTTTGTAAATAACGCACGGAGCAAAACGGGGCGCTTGAAAAATATTGATATTTGCGCTATAATATACTCAAAGATTCCGTTTTTTGTAAAGATGACCGTTTTTC
>JAZUGD010000119.1:0-12015 GCA_045641025.1 Eubacteriales bacterium | reverse complement strand
CGCAAGCCCGCCGTCGTTCCGAAATTCTGGCACGGCCCCATGGCGTGCGGCTGGATTGAGCAGTTTGCACGTAACGACTTCGGCTCGGGTGCTCTGTGGCGTTCCTGCGAGCCCATCTACAGAACTTACCTTGAGAGAATGCACAACGCGGGTCTTTACCCCCGCTGCCTCATAATCGACGACAAGTGGCAGAGCGAATACGCAATTGACGTAGCCGCTCCCGAGCGTTGGCCGAACCTCCGTGCGTTCGTTGACGAGCAGCATGCAGAGGGTGTTCCCACCATGCTCTGGTTCAAGGTATTCGACCCCGAAGGACTCCGTGACGACCAGGGTGTCGTCATGGCAGACATCGGCGGCGGCGACATTGACGGTCCCGCCAAGAAGATTGACCCCTCTCACCCCGAGTTCCTCAAGGTGCTTGACGCCGCGCTCCACCGCATTCTTTCCTCCGACGAGGGCTGCTACGACTGCGACGGTATCAAGATCGACTATGCGTTCATGAATCCCATCGGACGCAAGTTCAAGACCTACTCCGGCAAGTACGGCGTTGAGCTTCTCTACGACTACATGGAGCACATCTACGTAACCGCGAAGAAGATCAAGCCTCACGCAATCATCAACTGCTCCGCATGCCATCCTTACTTCGCTCACATGGTTGACCACGCACGTCTCCACGACTACGACGGCAACAACCGTTTCTGCCACGAAGACCTCGAAATGCGTGCAAAGATGTACCGCATCGCAACTCCCGGCTCGCTTATCGACACCGATAACGGCGGCTACAACACCAACCGCGACACGATGCGCTGCATGCACGAACAGCCCGAGGTCGGAGTACCGGATATCTACGGCATCTCCCCGTTCCCGCAGATGAAGTTTAAGGACGACGAGCTCGCCGCTCTCGCTCAGGTATGGAAGGAATACACCGACCGTATCGACGCGATGTACGAGGACTGAACCATATAAAAATAACGGCTGACCGTAACGGTCAGCCGTTTTCTTTTTGTTAACTTTTTGTTCCTTGATTTTATACAAATTATATGATATAATGTAGTTAACCGAATGAGGAACAACTCTTCGATAACTTAAAGAAAGGCAGAATCTATGTTCGCACGCAGAATAATCACGTCTGTTTCGTCAATTCTTCTGTCCGCGACACTTCTCGCGGGATGCGCCGGCAACATAAGAGTCGTTTCATATACCACCGAACCCGAAGAAACCGAGGCCGCTCCGGTCTCGATTGAAAATCTTAAGGTTGCGCTTCTTCTTCCAGAGGAAGCCGCCGATGAAAACGGTGCGTACACCGCTCCCGTTGCCGCGTCTCACATCGAGGCACTGACCGCCGCCGTCGTTTCTCTCGGCGCAGGTACCGACTCCATTACCGTTGCAACCGTTCCCGAGGATGCGGACGGCGCAAGGAAGGCTCTTGAAGGTTACGTATCGGACGGATACAGTATGATTTTCTCCGCCTCCTCTTCCCTGATGAACCCGATGGACGAGGTGTCGAAGGAAAACCCGAACGTTTACTTTGCAAATTTCGGCGGGTATAAGCACAACTCCACGAACTTCGGCAACTACTACGCATCCCTTTACGAGGCGATGTACCTTGCGGGTGCGTCCGCCGCGCTCCATTCCGAAAACGGAATCATCGGTCTCGTCGCAAGCTGCACGACCGAGTACCCCGACACGTGTGCCGTCGTAAACGCTTATGCGCTCGGTGCGCAGGCCGTAAAGAGCGACGTTGACGTACGCGTCGTTTCCCTCGCGGAGGACGGTGACGTTTACGGCGCAGTCGAAACGCTTGCCTCCTGCGGCATTATCACGTCCTTCTGCGACACGGCGGATTTCGCCGACGCATGCGAACGCTACGGTAAGTATTTCATCGCATACGGCAAGGACGTAAACGATAAATACGACTTCTGCATCGGCTCGGTTACTTGGAAGCTTAACGACTATTACAAGACGGCTCTCATACGTGCCGCAAACGGCAGTTTCGCCGACGTTTGCGTATACCGCGGCTCGCTTGCGGGCGGCTCGGTAAACTACGTTCCGTTTGACCCCGACGATAATGAGAACACCGTACAAACCGCGCTCCGCTCGAAGCTGACCGGAAGCGACTGGGACGTATTCACGAATATCCGTCTCTCGTTCACGTCCGACCTGAAGCTGACCGAAACCGAAGCGGCGCTCCTTGACGTTGACGGCAACGAAATGATAAGCGCGGACGGCAAGTCGTACTACATTTACAAGGGCGAGGAGCTTATAAGCCTCGAACCCGCGAACGCGACCTCCGACCTGCTTGCATCAGGCTTTATGAATTACCTCGTTGAGGGGATTACGGTGAAATAAAACAAAAAAAGAAAACGGCGCGTGTGCATAAGCACACGTGCTTTTTTGACGTGTTGTTAACAGTTAACTGCGGAAATAATCCGCATCGGCCTTGAATATTTCCCGTGTCTCACCGCCGTCGGGCGTGTATGAAATAATCACGTTGCCGGCACGGAGCGTTGCGTCGAAGGTGTTTACAACCTTAACCTCGTCCTTGCGGTGCTGGTTCTGATACACCTCTCCGTTGGAAAACGTACGGATTTCAAAGGTTCCGTCAGATTCCTTATAATACTCGATACGGAACGTGTTGACGATGGAATTTTCCTGAGGAGAGCCCTTCTCTCCGTAGTAAACCATTTCAACCGTTCCTTTGTCTGCCGCCTTGTCGGTCAGCCTTACGACAACGGAATAAATACCCGCATCGTCTGCGCCTCCGTTTATTTTTGCGATTTCTTCATCCGGATCCTCTGCGGGAATTTCGGACGTTTCCGGTTCGGTCACGGAAGTTACGACGGAAGTTTCGGGCTGCTCCGTTCCGGCTTCGGTAACCGAAGTAACAGGCGCGGGAACGACGGTTTCCGCAGTGGTGACGGTCTGAGCAGAGGTTTGCTCCGGGTTTTCATTTGTCGGCTCATTGCCGCACGAAACCAAAAGAAAAACACAAACGAGGGCTGCCGTCAGGGCTGATGATTTGAACAGATTGAGTTTAAACATAAAGTCCTCCTGTATTGATTTTTCGTTCTTTGATTGTCGGGGCGGGCTCTGCCCGAACCCGTCCGCTTTTGAAAAAGCGGCGCAAAACTTTTTATAAAGACAAAGCTTTGCTTACTGCTCGATTTCCGCGTCCTCGGGAAGCGAGAGCTTGTTTTTATCGAAATGTCCGTGCACTCTCTCGTGATAGTCGATGCCGGCACGGAGCTGCTTCAAGATGAAATTATTTAGAGTCAGTCCCTCGTATTCGGCGACTGCCGCCGCTTTCTTGCAGGTCTCGGCATCGAGTCGTACGGTATATTTTACTTTTTGTTTCATAAAGTTACCTTTCAAAAACAGCTTCACAAATAAGATTGCGGAGTGTCGGCGTTATTTCCGCTTCCTTGTTGTTGTGCATATGGCGCGTGCAGAAGACGGAAAGTCTCGTTTCGGGGTCGCACATTACGTACGCGCCCGCGGCACCCGCCCAGCCGAACTCGCCTATCGACGATTTCGCGCCGAGGTCGTGCGTTATAAGCGTACGGACTCCGAGCCCGTAGCCGTAGCCGACGTACTGCGGCCATGAAAAATCACTTCTGTAAGAGTCGTCGAGCATATCGGTGCTCATAAGACGGACGGACTCCTCGGTGAGGATTCTCTCACCGCTCGCCGCCTCTCCGCCGCATGCAAGTGCGTCGCAGAAGAGAGCCATGTCGCGCACGCTTGAAACGACTGCAGCGCCGCCCGCGTCGTGACCCGGACCGAGCACGAAGGAATTGCCGTTTCCTATTCTTTCGTATCTGTGACGTTTATCGCTGTAGTTGTACATCGGGGCGATTCTCGCCTTTGCCGCCTCATCGGGATGGAAGGACGATTCGTACATCGAGCACGGTATAAATACGTTCTCGCGCACGAATTCGGAAAAACGCCGGCCTGCCGCGACCTCGCATACCGCCGCGAGCACGTCGTGGCAAAGCCCGTACTGCCAGTGCGTACCGGGCTCAAAATCGAGCGGGTCTTCGGCAAGCGCACGTGCGACCTCGCGGGTCGGGCACTCGCCGTTTGTTCTTTCAATCATCGAAAGAAGCCCCGGTGCGCGCATATTGTAATTCATTCCCGCGGTCATCGTGAAGAGATGACGCACGGTCATTATGTTTTTCGCGGGACGGACGGCGTCGCCGTCACGCACGGTGAGAGACGCGTATTCGGGAAGATATGCGGACACGGGGTCGTCAAGATGAATGAGCCCTCTCTCGAGAAGTATCATCCCCGCCGTGGCGGTAACGACCTTCGTTGCCGAATACATGTTGTAAAGCTCGCTGCCCGTGATGCGTACTCCCGCCGCCTCGTCGGAGAAGCCGAACGTACGGCGGTATATCTCCTCGTGGTCGAGGTACACGGAGCAGTCGTTTGACGGAACGAGCGTTCCGGTTATGGAATCGAGAAATTCGTCAACCTTTGAAAAGTTCACCTTTTGCCTCGTCAGTCAAGTATATAGACTCTCATGGGCTGCCAGCCGAAATTGGCAAGCGGGCTCGTGGCGGGATTTATACAGATATCTATCTTATTGCCCTTGATGTCGCCGCCGGTATCAGCCGCGATACGCACGCCTACGTCGGCGTAAGCGCCGGTTATGTAGACGTTCGTGCCGAGCCCGATGACCGTCGGGTCAACGGCGATGACGTTCTCGTCCGCAGGCAGACCGCTTGCGGTGGTACCGCCCTGATAATATACGGTAGCCATAACGTCAATGTACGAGGAGTAATGATAGGTGACACCGTCACCGCCGACAAGCGTACCGCCGCCGTTATCGACGACCGTGCCGCCTCCGGTGTTTCCGCCGCCGTTTGAGGGAGGCGTGGTCTCACGTACTCTCGTACCGTTTTTAACTATCATGTTTACGGGCTCGCTTACGACGCTGCGCGAGATTTCCTCACGGTTCACAAGCTCGCCGTTCACGTAGGTGCAGCGGTATTCTATAACGCCCTGCCCTTCAACGCCGTACCGTTCGGTTTCGCTCTCGCCCTCGTACAGCTCGTCGGTATCGACGTATTCGGTTTCGTAGTCTATTACATAGTATTCGGTTTCCGTTTCGGTTTCGGTGGAATCGACGGTTACGTAGAGGTCGCCGTCAATTACCGTTTCAAGAGGCACGGACGGGTTCTCGCCCTCGGCGAAGGTTATGCCGAGCTTTTCGGCAAGCTCACCGACCGTCGTTTTGTCGGTTTTGCAGGTTACGTTCTTTTTGCCGTAGAAGGCGAATATTACGGTGTACTCGCCGCTTGAGGGAACCTCCTCGGTGACGGGTACGTCGTTTGCGGGAGCCTCGGTTACCTCTTCGGTTTCTACGGGCACCTCGGCGACCTTGAGCCCTTCGGTGCTCTCCGGTGTACCGATAACCGCGTCGGGCTCACCCGAGCCGCCGGATACGGTCAGAGGTATAAGAATTATTCCGATAAGCACGACAAGTGCAATTGCGACGGACACGGCACCTCGCGGTGTCAGCAGTCCGGTCGCTCTGTTTCGCGCCGTTCTCGGTCTGTTCTGTGAATTCATAAAATCTCCGTTTTTGATGAGAAAATCATGCTTAATTCGCGTCCTCCCTTGAGGACTTATCGGTTATTATAGCACAAATATGCCGTTTTGTCAACTTTGCCGCTTTCGGGGGCGGACAAACCGATTTGCTTTCGGCTTTATTTAGTACAAAAGACAAACAAAGCCGGCGGCGGTGCCGTAGGCTTTGTTTATGCATTGATTTTCCTTTATTTTAAGTTATATTCGTACTCCGTGCCCTCGTTCAATACACGTTTCAGTCGTAAACTCCGTCCATGGTATGAACGGTAACGTCGCAAAAATCGGCACATCCGCCGCACGTGAATGCGATTACGTCATTTGAATTTGCCGAGTCCTTCGGGAAGACGTGTCTTGCTATTGCCTGACGGTTGTTTGCAAAAACTTCAACGACGCAATTATCAAGCAGAATTTCAAGCTTCAGCTTTTCGCCGTTTGCAAGAGAGAACGGCGCTTCTTCCTTGTGCCTCCAGTTTTCGGGGCCGCTTTGCGTAGCGTCGAAAACAAGCTTTCCCGCTTTTTTATCGTAGTAAATCTCGGTACGCTCGGATGCATTTCCTCTTACGGCGAAGCCGACACGTTCCGTGTCGGCACCGACGTCGATTTCGGCACACAGACGGAACGAGCGCGGGTCGTTGAGTGTAAGCTTTTTCTCGGCGGAATCAAGCTTAAAACCACCGATTTTTTGATTATCGGCGTATAAGCCTTCTATTTCATCGGCAGGCGCCATATGAAGCACACCGTTTTCCGTCCACAGTGCGCGCGGGAACGTGTATGAGCCGCACCATCCTCTTTCGGCATGGAAGCCCGGATAGTTGTCAAGAAGCCAAAACCACGCAAGCTGTCTGTTTTTCGCGTCCGTCATTGCCTCTGTTGCAAAGCACGCGTTATCTACCCATGAAAATCTGCCGTGCGCTTCGGGATAGAAAAGCTCTTTTTCTTTATCGTACGAGCCCGTATAATACTGTGCGCCCTTGTTGTGTGCGATAAACAGCTGCAGATACGTTTCCGTAAACGTTCCGTTTGTTTTTTTGTCGGGCAAGGGGAAGAACGAAGGACACATATCGTCCTCCGTTTCATCGGGATAACTGTCGTCAAGGTGAGGATTTTTGTAAAATCTGTGGACGTACTCCCAATTTTTCAAATCTTTTGATTTGAACAGGTCGACCCAGTCACCCTTAAGCTCGGCAGGTGCATCCTCGCCTCTGCCGTAGGCATTGAGAACGCAGAGATTTCCCGTTTGCAGATAGTACGTGTCGCCCACCTTCCAGATGTTGGACGGGTCGGCGCATCCCACAACGGTTTCGTTACCGTCTGCGTCTTTGATTTTGCGAACGCCCCACTCCGTGCACGGTATTGCCATGTCGTCAAATCTTTCCCACTCGTCGTAGGGCGGAGCGGATTTTACAATGGCAATGCTTCCGAAATTGCCTTCTCCCGTTAACTTCCAGAATGAAATATATGCCGTGCCGTCGTCTTCCACATAGGCGCCGCCGCTGCAATTACCGCTTCCGTCGGCGCCCTGTACAATGGCATCGGGATGATGCTCCCAGTGAAGCAAATCGGGAGACGAAATGTGTCCCCATTGAGGCACGCCCGTCTCGGGCACCCTGTACAGATACATAAGGTGGTATCTGCCGCCGAAGAAAAAAGCCGCGTTGGGGTCAAAAACATCTCCGAGCCCGTCCGGACCGTTAAAGTGCCACCTCGGGCGCTCGATGTCGTTTTGCGAGGTGACGACAAATTTTCTTTTTTCTGATGTGTTGCTGCATGAACTTTCCATGATATGACCGCTCCTTTTTGTATTAAAAGCGCCGTACGGCACAGTGCTGCCTATATCCGAATAACCGACAAAAGTCAAACACACGGCACAAAACGGCGCAAGCTCCGCCTCACGGCAGATTCTCAAAGTAAACAAAACCGTGCATTCTGTAACTCCGGGAATTTTCCAAGGGATACCCCGCGCCGTACACGGCGCGGGGTATTTTTAACGGTTTTATTCTGCTTTCGGATGCTTTTCGGCATATTTCGCGGCAACCTTGTTCCACACGAACTTCACGAGGAAGTACGAGATAGTCGAGCTTACCGCGGCGACGAGCAGTCCGCCGATAATATCGGTGGGATAATGCGCGTACTCGTACATACGGGAGAATGCCACGAGAACCGCAAATACAAGTGCGGGGATGCCGTAGCGCTTTTTGTACGTCATAAGCACTATTGCGCCTTCAAACGCGGCGGCGGTGTGACCGGACGGCCACGAGCCGTCCTTCGGGACGGTGATGAGCAGACTGCCGTCGGTGCCCGGGACGCCCCATTTGAGCGCGCCGTATTTTATCGCTATCTCCTCCCAGCACGGACGGGGACGGAAGACCATCGGCTTGAGGAAAACGCTGCACGTGATAACTCCGATAAGAAGCGCAAGGCCGAGAGTCGCTCCCGTTCTTCTGGATTTCGGGAAAATGAGCATTATTACCGCAATCAGGATGAAGAACCATCCCGCCTCAAGCATGAACGAGAAGCACGGCATCGCCGCGTCGAGGAACGGACACACCAGGTTTTGCTGTATCCAGTTGAGGATGTTTACGTCAAATTGAGTTATGGCTTCCATGAAGTCTCCTTATTCGTTGATGTCCCAGTAGAATATTCTGAATTCGTCACCGCAGCGGCGGAGATATACGGTCATGTCAATATTGTCGGTATAGTCCTCGGTGCCGTACATTTTGAGGTTCTGCGTGAAGGCTACACGGCACGAGAAGGTGTTCTCGTCATATGCGAAGAAGTCACCGATATGCTCGTCGACGAACTCGAATCCGTTATGGTCGATAACGAAGTACTGCTCGGCGGTATATACGGACTCGTAAAGGTCGGAATCGGGATCGAGGTAAACCTTGACGGCGCCCCACCACGAGTCGTTCTGCATATACGCCGCGTATTCCTTGATTCCCTTCATAACGAAGTCGGCGTGCTCTGCTTTAAGCTCCTCGTTGTTCGGAAGGCCTGCGAAATATTCGCCGGTTGCTTCGTTAAAGGTTACGTCGCAGGTTTTGTCGCCGTTCTTGACGGAGACCGTCGGCTCGTGAATGAGTCCGTTGACGGCGTACTTGACGTATGCGGGAGGAGTTACTCCCTCGGGACACTTGTATACGTCGGTTATGTCCTTCTCGACGATGCTCTCTTCCCCGAGCAGCACGTCGTTTACGTAGACGGTGCAGCCCTCGGGAACGAGTACGTTTGCGGATTCGTCCGCGGTGTAGAATATCTCGAACGAGTCGAGCGCGTAGAGGTCAAAGCCCTTCTTTGACTTTTCGCCGCTCTTTTTCAGTATGAACGAGGAAATTTTGAGGTCCCCGCTCTTTACTATGTACTTGAGCTTGCTGTCGTCGTCAGTCGTTACCGAGCTGTAGGTAAGCTCGTCATCGTCGTACTGCGAATGGAGATATTCGGCGATAACGTCGATATCCTCAAACGTAGTCGACGGGTCGGCGCCTGCGGCAATCGTATCGAAATCCTTGGTTTTGTAGTATTTCTCGAATACTTCCTCGGCAACGTATTTCGGCTGTGCGCTCTCGTAATCGGCAAGATATCCGCGAAGCCAGATAAGACCTATCACGAGTGCCAGAACGAATACCGCGATGCAGACGAAGTATATTCTGTAAAATACGGGTAATTTACGTTTGCGTGACATTCTCATTCCTCCTCTTTCACTCACCCGTTACCATGAACACGGTGGGTATTCTTCTCGGAGTGGTGAACGCCTTATATTTGTTTACAAGACCCATCTGCTGATATTCGTCAAGCTGGCTCTTGTCAACGGGGTATTTATCGAAGTAGTCGCGGTAGTACATGAGCGACGACGAGCCGCCGTCAAGCATGCCCGCGCTTATCGCACCGTACTGTACCATAAGGTCGATGATATCGTTGTGCGTTGCACCGAGGCTGCTCGCGGTACGTCCGTCGGTTACGATGAGGATTACGGTACCGTCTGCCGCCTGACCTATTGCGGTACGCTGTGCCATACCGGTGTTTGCGTCTGCACGGTAGAAGGTCATCTCGCCGTTGTCGTTGGAGATGAGCGTGTTGCCGGTCTGGAACGATACACCGTCGCGGATGCCGAGAGCGTCCGCCTCCGCCTTGGTCATGGATTCGCGTACGATAAGCTTGTTGTTTTGGTCAAAGCCCATGAACGTTCTCGTTGAGCCGTCGTTCCACAGGCATACGCCGTCTG
The DNA here is from genome assembly GCA_045641025.1 of Eubacteriales bacterium. Lineage (GTDB taxonomy): Bacteria > Bacillota > Clostridia > Oscillospirales > CAG-272 > UMGS1312. The sequence goes on along the minus strand of JAZUGD010000119.1, from coordinate 2,201 downwards.
CGTAGGTAAGACCTATCGGTCTGCCGCCGGTGCCGACGCCGCCGTTATCGGGGTACTCACCGCCGTTTATTGCGGCTACCGCGTTATATTTGTCGGCGAGCTCGAATATTCTCATACCCGCGGCGCTGTCAGCGCTGAACGAGGATGCGGACGTGCCGACCTTGACTCTGGACGGGTCTTTTATCTGAAGCACGTAGCCCTTGAAGGTGGGACCCTTGACGGTCTCGAAGAGCATTCCGTCAATGGCGTTTTCCCATTTATCCTTCTTCTCGTCGCCGGATTCTCCGCCCTGCTCTTTGTTCTGATTCTTATAGTACTCGTCGATTGATACGACGTCGGTTTCAAGCTTGAGTGAGTCGGCAACTATACCGTCGACCGTTGCTTTATCAAGGAAGATACCGGGTGCCCACTTCGTGGCGCTCACCTGCATTGCCATAAGCACCGCTTTGTTTCTTGCGGTCTCGCTCGGTCCGTTTGCAAGAACGTTCGCTACGGACAGAACCGCAACGACGACTGCGAGAAGAAGCGTACCTATCGAGAGAAGCGTGCGGCGCACGACGGTGCCGGCAGTAAGAGGCTTCTTTGCCGAGCTCTCGTATCCGCCGTATACGCTGTGCAGAATCGGAACTCCCGCGGTATTGTATTCGGTATGGGTTTTGCGCTCGGTGCGGAAGTCAACGGTGCGCTCTCCCGAGGGTGAGCGGTGTTCGGGAGCGGGTCTGCCTGCGGAAACCGTACGCTGTACGGGAGCCTGCCGTGGTGTCGTGTGCTCCTGAACGGGATATTCGGGAACCGAACGCACGGGAGTTTTTCTCACCGGTGCGGGCTGCTCTGCGCTAACCGTACGCACTGCCGGACGCGGTGCCGGTGCGGTACGGGTTGCGGGAACGCTCTGCGCAGCGGGGCGTGCCTGTACGGCAGGTCGTGCGGTTGCCGCGGGACGCGGCTGAGCGGCAGGGCGGGTTGCAGCGGGTGCGCTCTGCTCCGCCGTGCGGGTTACGGGGCGAGCCGTCACGGGGCGCGCAGTAGTTTTTGCGGGTGCGGCGTGAGCGGGACCGGAGTCACGGGTTACGGCGGGAGTTATTGAAAAATCGGCTCCGCGCTTTGCGCCCGCGGTACGCATTCTCGCTTCGCTGCGCACGCTTTCGGATTTTTTCGAGCGTTTTATCGGTATAACGTCGATTTCATAGTCTTCGTCTCGGCGTTCGTTCATGTCAGTCAGTATCCTTTCTTTTTTTGTCGTTAAACACCCATTCACGCTGGAAGCGGAAGCTGAGCAGGAACAGCACGGTATCCACTACCATCTTTATGGGCGTATCTATAATGTCGGGTCCGGGGATTATGCTGCTGAAGAAATATATAAGCGCGTATGAAACGGCGCACTGCGGTACAGCCACCGCATAATATTTGAGCACCTGCTTCGTCACACTGCCCTTTCCGTCGAATACCGCCTTCTTGTTGATGCAGAAGTTCACAAGCGACGATACGATTCTCGCGATTACCTGTGACACAAGCATCTCTCCCTTGAAATCCGGCAGAATCCATGCGTTGAGCAGAGTGAACACGCCGATATCTACGAGCCACGATGCGAGAGAGCTCAACATATATTTGATGATGAGCCCGTATATTCTCACGGAATCACGGAACCAGCGGAAGTGCGAGGTCTGGTTGCCGTCTATGTATACGGTGGAGATTTTCACCTCGCGCAGCGGTATTCCCGCGGGCTTCAGCGCTATGAGCATATTGGTTTCGTACTCGTAACGGTCGCCCTTTATCTCAAGCATTGCGGGCAGCAGCTCCGTGGGGTACGCGCGCAGTCCCGTCTGCGTGTCGCTTATCTTCATGCCGAACATAAGTCTGAACACGAGGCAGGTACAGCGGTTGCCGAAGCGGCTTCTCGGAGGTACGTCGTCCTGTGAGAAATCGCGGCAGCCGAGCACGAGCGCGGGCTTGCCCTCGTCTATCGAGCGGAGCATTTCGGCGGCACAGTTTATAACGTCCTCGGGCTTATGCTGTCCGTCACCGTCGACCGCTACCGCGCCGAGAGATTTTTTCTCGCGCGAGAGCATATATGAGAACGCGGTTTTCATACCCGCGCCCTTACCGCGGTTGACCTCGTGAGTCAGCAGCGTTACCTTATCGGACGGCTCCGGGAAGTTTGCGAGATATTCGGGTGCGCTGCCGTCGTTTATTACGATAAT
>JAZUGD010000118.1:0-16423 GCA_045641025.1 Eubacteriales bacterium | reverse complement strand
ACATAATGATGCCCGAGCTCGACGGCTTCTCTGCCTGCCGCATGATACGTAAGTTTTCCTCCGTGCCGGTGATTATGCTCAGCGCTCGCGGAGACGAATACGACAAGATAAACGGATTCGAGTCAGGTGCCGACGACTACGTCGTCAAGCCCTTCTCGCCGAAGGAGCTTATGCTCCGCATCGAGGCGGTAATGAAGCGCGTCTCCGCCGCTCCCTCCGAGGCACCGTCTGCCGAAAAACGCGAGGTGTACGTGCTCGACGGGCTCGAGGTTGACGTCACCGCACGCGTCGTTACGATAGACGGCGAGGTTGCGTCCATGTCACCGAAGGAATACGACCTGCTGTTCTATATGCTCCGCAACAAGGGCATCGCGCTCTCGCGCGAGAGACTTATCACCGAGGTTTGGGGCTACGATTATTACGGAGACGACAGAACGCTCGACACTCACGTAAAGCTTCTGCGCCACAGCCTCGGAAAATACGCATCCCATATCGTTACGCTGAGAGGAGTCGGATACCGTTTTGACACGAACTGAAAGAAAAACCAAACCGCTCGGCGTAAAGCTGTTCGCATATCTGTCACTGCTCGTTGCCGTGACCATCGTTCTTTTGTGGGTGTTTCAGGTTGTCCTGCTCGGCCGCTCGTTCAGAGCGGTCACGCTCTCAGCGATGAAAAAGGGTGCCGCGCGCATCGTGGACGCAATAGACACCCCCGAAATCGAGAGCACCGTCTACGATATTGCCGAAGACCTTGACGCGTGCATATCCGTCTACCGCATAAAGGACGCGCGCGGCAATATGCTCGTCCGCGCCCACGCCGGAAACGGATGCTATATCCACGCGCTCGTGTCGGGTCCCGAGCTTTCGGCAATCTATTCGCTTACCAAGGATGCGGACGGCTCGCTCGTTTACAGCGATAAGGAGGAGAGCGTCGGCTCGATGGTCTACTCCCGTCTCGTAAACGGCGACGGAGAGGCGTACCTCATACTGTTTGATACCGCAAAGTTCCCCGTAGGCACCACGGCACGCACGATAACGCTTCAGCTTGTCGTTATAACGGTCATCCTTGTGGCTTTTGCCGCCGTGCTTGCGGCTGTAATTTCGAGAAAGATAACCCGCCCCGTAAAGGACCTCTGCACCGAGGCTGAAAAGCTTGGTGCAGGTGAGCTTGACGTGTACTTCAGCGGAAAGGGAACGGCGGAAACCGAAAAACTCGGCGACACGCTGAACTACGCCGCAGCCGAGCTTTCGCGTGCCGCGGGAATGCAGAGAGAGCTTCTCGCAAACGTCTCTCACGATATCCGCACGCCCCTTACGCTTATCTCCGGGTACAGCGAGGTAATGCGCGATATCCCCGGCGAGATGAACGCCGAGAATATGCAGGTGATAATCGACGAGGCGGCGCGTCTTACCGCGCTCGTCAACGACGTGCTCGATATGCAGAACGGAGGCACGCTTGAGATAACGGAGTTCTCGCTCAACACCGAGGCAAAAGCCGAGGCGGATCGCTACGCCGCAATGCTCGCGCCGAAGGGATATACAGTTACGTATGAAACCGACGGAAACGACGCCGCAGTCCGCGCCGACAAAACGAAAATAATGCAGGCGCTCTGCAACCTGCTCAATAACGCCGTGAACTTCGCGGGGGAGGACAAAACCGTCGAGGTAAAACAGACCGTCGAGGGCGGCGTCTGCCGCACCGAGGTCACCGATCACGGCGCGGGAATCGCAAAGGAAGACCTGCCCGAAATATGGGACAGATATTACAGAGCCCGCGACCGTAAAACGAAGGGCATCCCCGGTACGGGTCTCGGCCTTGCGATAGTCAAAAAGGTAATGACCGACCACGGTGCCTCCTTCGGCGTCTCCTCCGCTCCCGGAGAGGGAAGCACGTTCTGGTTCGAACTCCCGACAATTTGAAAAAAGACCCGCATCTTCCGATGCGGGTCTATCTTTATCTCTTTTCCGTAATGTGGAACGTGTACGAATCCTTGTCTCCCTTGAACTGCTCGGTGAACGATACGTTAAGTCCCGCTCTCATGAGCGCGGCGCCGGAGAGCACGAGATCCTTGCCCTCTCCGTCGTAGCCCTCGACGACGTAGTATTTTTCGGGGTCAAGACCGTGCAGACGGTAAACGTGCACGGCGTGAACGGGCATCTTCAGGTTAACAACTACGGTCAGGAGTGCCTCCGACGCGTCGGGAGAGACGAACTCCCACGCACAGCGGCACGGATTTTGGTCGGGGTATTCAAGACGGTAAAGGTCGCCGTTATGAATGAGGTCGTAATATTTGTGATAGTTCGCGGTCTGGCGCGCAACCTCGGCGTCGTCCTCCTCGGAGAACGTGGTCGGGTCAAGCTCGTAGCCGAACGTACCCCAGAGAGCGATATCGCCCTTCACCCTGAAGCCGTCGGTGCCGGGCAGACGGTGATGTCTCGAAACGTGCGAGCCCATGCTCGACGCGGGATAGCAGAGGGAAGTACCGAACTGTATGCTCTCGCGGTCGATGCCGTCGGTGTTGTCGCTCGTCCATACCTGAGGAGAGTAGTAAAGGATGCCGGCGTCGTAGCGTCCGCCGCCGCCCGAGCAGCTCTCAAGCAGAACGTGCGGGAAAGCGGTGAGAATGCGCTCCATGAGCTCGTACGTGCCGAGCACGTAGCGGTGCGCAAGCTCGCCCTGTCTGTCGGCGGGAAGCCCGCGGGAGAAAACCTCGGAGAAGTTGCGGTTCATGTCCCACTTTATATAGTCGATGTGGTTTTTCGAGATAACGTCGTACATCGCGTCAAATACGTGGTCGCGTACCTCTTTACGAGTCATGTCGACGTGAAGCTGACATCTCGCCTCCGAAAGCGGACGCTCCGCCGAATGCATCGTCCAGTCGGGATGAGCGCGGTAAAGGTCGCTGTTTTTCGAAATCATTTCGGGCTCGTACCAGATGCCGAACTTCATTCCGAGAGCGTTTATCTTCTCTACCATCGGCGCAAGTCCGCCGGGGAACTTCTCCTCGTTGACGTACCAGTCGCCGAGAGAGGAGCAGCCGTCGTTGCGGTGACCGAACCAGCCGTCGTCCATGACGAGCATGTCAAAGCCGAGGCTTTTCGCTTTTTCGGCGAATCTTATAAGCTTGTCGGCGTTTATGTTCATGCCGGTCGCTTCCCAGCTGTTGATGAGAAGCGGACGCTTTTTGTCTCTCCACTCACCGCGGACGAGGTTTTTCGAGTACAAACGGTGGAACGTGCGGCTCATGCCGCCGAGACCCTTGTCCGAATATACGGTGACCGTCTCGGGCACGGTGAAATATTCACCGGGATCGAGGTGCCAGCGGAAGTGCTCGGGATTAATTCCCACGGTAACTCTCGTCGCACCGAAGAAGTCCTTGTAGGTGTTAATTTCAAAATTGCCGCTGTAAAGGAACGAAACGCCGTAAACCTCGCCGTATTCCTCGCCCGAATCCTTCGCCGCGAACGCCGCAAAGGGGTTCTGGTTGTGACCCGACGAGCCGCGCACGCTTGCGAGAGTCGTAATCTCGCCGCCGAGCGGACGGCGCTCGATATAGTGCTCCTTGCAGTATTTGCCGTGCATGTGCACGAGAGTATAGTCGCCGAGAGGCAGGTTGAGGCATGCCGAGCCCGCCTTCGTCAGCCATACGGGACGCGTGCCGTTATTTATCACCTTAACGCTTCTCGCCATGGCGGAAAGCTTTTCGAAAACGGTGTAGTACATCACCACGTCCACACCCGTGAAGCGGTCGGTAAGCAGAAGCTCAAGCGTCGTCGCCTCGCCCTCGTCGTTCACGTACGTTGCGGGCAGACCCTCAAGCCCGGGCTTGCCGGGGTATATTTTGTGGCTTACGTAGCGCAGGTCGGTGGTGTTATCGCCGTCGGCTGACTCAACCGAGAACGCGGTCAGACGGTAGTCGCCGATACCCGTCGTCGGGAACTCCATCGGCGACATGTCGGGCGCGTACGAGCCGTCTCTCACGCCGTCAACCTTCGGCGAGAACGACGAGCAGACCGTCTCGCGGCGGCGCAGGCAGACAAGGTCGGTGTCGGGTTCGGGCGCACCGGAGTACAGGGGTACGAGGTGCCCTCCGTCGAATATTTCCATGACGTAGCTTGAGTTTGAGGTATCAAGCTTGAACGTCCTTTTTTCACTGTCAAAAACGATAGGCATGAAAAAGTCCCCCCCTCATTTCGTGTTTCTGCTTCAATTATAGCCGAAAAAGTCCCTCAAGTCAAGCAAAAGCGGAGTATTTAAGGCACCTCGGGAAGTTGACAAACGCGGCGTTATGGTATATAATTATAAAGATATAATATGGGTAACTTTTCTTGAGTAACATATATGTGAAAGGAAATTTAAACATGGCAGAAATCGTTAGCAAATGGGCGGGCAGAAACGTGCTCGTAATAGGCGACAGCATCACCTCCGACGGACGCTGGCAGAAGGAGTTTGCACGCAAGACCGGCGCGAACATCCGCACCCATGCCAACGGCGGTATCGGACTTATCGATATGGTTGACGGTCAGGCGGGCGCAACCGCTCTCGACGGCACGTACGACCCCACCACGGGAGTACACGGCAAGCTCGGTCCCCTCACCGCCGATATGGTAAAATGGGCTGACCTCATCATCCTTCTCGGCGCATATAACGAAAGACACATGGAGTACGGCGAGAAGGGAGACATGTACCCCGAAAACGATACGCTCCGCGGCAAGTTCGCGTACGTTATCGAAAAGCTGTACGCACTTCTCGACGAATCCGACAATCTCGGATGCCACATAATGCTCGTAACTCCGCATTGCTCCGGCAAATACGACTGGATAAACCGAAGCGGCTACGAGGATTTCCCCGAGGGAAGCGGACGCTCCCTCGAAACGATGGCGGAGCTTATCAAAACCATCGCGGGTGAATACAACCTCCCGTGCTGTGACGCATGGCATACGAGCGGCATAAACCGCTTCACGTGGAAGTATTTCTGCCATTGCCCCGACGTGATGAACAAAAACTACGACCCCGATAAAAAATACGACGCACCGTACCCGATGTACGGCGACCAGGCTCACCTCAACGGCATGGGCTACGCTCGCCTCGGTGACTGCATCGCGTCGTTCGCGGAGCTTGCCTGAATGTTTACCGCCGCTTTTATAATAGAGAGCCTGCTGCTCGGCGTCGGGCTTGCGATGGACGCGTTCTCCGTGTCTCTCGCCGACGGACTTGCCGAGCCCGCAATGAAGCGCCGCAAGCGTCTGCTTATCGCGGGTACGTTCGCGGTCTTTCAGGCACTTATGCCGATGCTCGGCTGGGTCTGCGTACATACGGTGGTCGAGCACTTCCGCTCCCTTGAGAAATTCATACCGTGGGTAGCCCTCGTGCTGCTTTGCTTCATCGGCGGCAAAATGCTCGTCGAGGGGCTTCGCGGAGGCGACGGGGACGAGGTGAAAACACTCGGCTTCGGCACGCTGATGGTGCAGGGAGTAGCCACCGCCATCGACGCGCTCTCCGTCGGCTTTACGATAGCCGACCAAGGGCTCGTGTCCGCGCTCGTCTGCGCGGGAATCATTGCCGCCGTGACGTTCGTCATCTGTATCGCGGGCGTCAACGTAGGCAGAAAATTCGGCACGTGGCTTTCGGGTAAGGCAACCGTCGTGGGCGGTGCCATACTTATCGCAATAGGAATCGAAATATTCGTCAGAGGCATAGCGTGAAGGTTCGTGCGGCTATAAGCAAAGTATAGCCGTTCACGAAAGTTTTATGGCGCCGCTTCAGCGGCTAATGGAGATTTATATGAGCAAGCATACCCCCCACACGGTGCTCGTGACCGTGTACGACTCCGCCGTAACGGAGTACGGTATCACGTGGCAGACGGAGGCGGCGGGCTCTCCCGCAGTCGATTATACCGACCCCGCCGACGTGACGTTCTCTCACGCCGTGCGCGTGAGCGGTGAAACGTTCGAGAGCACCGAGACCGTCGGCAACCGCGCCAAAATTCCCGTACCGCATGGCTCAGCCGTGCTGTGGCGGTGCGGCGACGCCGTGACCGGAGAGTTCACTTCTCCCACGCTCCTTCGCGGAGTGTGCGACGAAAAGGTAGATTTTCTCGTCTTCTCCGATACGCAGGATACGTACAACGACGGCAGATGGTGGGCACCGTGCTTCGCCGATGCGGAGAGGGAATTCCCGGACGCGCGTTTCGCCGCGCACCTCGGTGACTTCGTACAGATTGGCGCAAGCGGAAACGACTGGAAAAAGATGACCGACTCGTGCGCCGAGTACCTCGCGTCGTGCCCGCTCGCCCCGATTTCGGGGAATCACGAGTACTGGCCGGGCTACACCGGAGGAGTACCGGGGATAACCGAAAAGCACGCGTACGTCTCTCTGCCGCCGCAGGATACGTCATACGGAATGTACTACGCCTTCGATATCGGCGACGTGCATTTCCTCGCGCTGAACACGGGCGACGCAAACGAAACGGGCGGCAAGGGACTCACGAGGTCTCAGGTGGAATATATAAAGCACGACCTTGAGTCGTGCCGCAAAAAATGGAAAATCGTGCTCACGCACAACCCGCTATATTCACCGGGCAAGTACGGGGCGCGCTACCCCATATTCGGAATGGCGCTCGGTATGCGCCGTCAGCTTGACGGGCTCTTTGCCCGCACGGGAGTCGACCTCGTGCTCTGCGCACACGACCACGTGCTCTCGCTGACTTACCCGATTCTCGATAACGGCGTGCCGGAGGACGACTGTCCGCGTGACGGTGAATATTTCGTCTCGCCTCACGGACCCCTGCATCTGCAGATAGGGCCTACGGGCGGGCAGGACAGAGATATCGAGAAGCCTCTCGGACGCGAATTTGCGCGTATGTTCGACGTTGCCCGCGCAATGCCCGAGGACATCGTCGCGTATGCGGGAGTCAGCGTTGACGGTGACAGACTCACCGTTGACTGGCGGCTTGTTGACCCGATAAGCGGCGAGCTTTACGAAAAAATCCGCTTCGGAATAATCAAATAAGAAAGGGAAACATCATGAACGACAAAATGAAAGAGGTTTACGAATTTCTTAAAAAGGTCGGCACTTACTATATTGCCACCGTCGACGGAGACGAGCCGAAGGTTCGCCCCTTCGGTACCGTTATGGTATACGAGGACAAGCTCTGTTTCCAGACGGGCATAAAAAAAGACGTCGCAAAGCAGCTTATCGCAAACCCGAACGTCGAGCTTTGTGCCTTTGACGGTCAGAAGTGGCTCCGCGTACGCGGCAAGGCCGTACACGACGGCAGAATCGAAGCCGAGGAGGCCATGCTCGCGGACTACCCCGAGCTCGGCGGCATGTACAAGCCGGGCGACGGCAACACCGCCGTGTTCTTTATTGATTCGCCCAAGGCGGCGTGGTACTCGTTCACTGAGGCTCCGCGCGAGTACGGTAATTTCTGATGAAGCGCGTTCTTTGTCTTATAATTACCGCGGTACTGCTCGTTTCGTGCCTTGCCTCGTGCAAAAAGGATACCGATCTTTCAAGCACCGACGAGGAGTCGCGTACCGTGCTGACGGTAGACGGGTACGACGTACCGTACGAAATGCTCCGCTATGCCGTGATGATGCATCTGTACGAGACGGCGTCCGCGGCAGTCGGTGAAGCCGACGAGGACACGGAGCTTTACTCCGTGATCAACACGTATCTCGAAACGCTCGACCCCGCAGGTAAGGAGGCGGCGTTTGAAGAAGCGTACGAAAACTCCGTCACGACGCTTAAAAAGATATATTCTCTCTGGTCACTCGCAGCCGAGGTCGGCGTCGACCCCGACGGCGAGATGATAGCGACGATGGTCGATGCGGAAATGGAGAATATCCGTGCGGGATACAAAAACGATGCCGACTATAAGAAAAAAATCGGCAGATTCTTCATGAACGACTCCGTATATACCGTTCTCACAAAGTATGAGGTACTGTTCGAGGAGGTTTACGAGGTCTCCCTCTCGGAGAAAAAGATACCCTCCGACGATGAGAGCATCCTTCGGTACCTTCTCGGTGACGATACCGTAAGAGTAAAGCAGATACTCATCTCCTTCGAGCGTCACAGCGAAACCGAGGCTGAGGCGATGGCACGCGACGTGCATACCCTGCTTGAGGGCAAGCTGAACTCCGACGGCACGGTCGATCAGGATTATTTCGATACTCTGACCGACTCGATGGGAGAAGACCTCTTCATGTTCAAGAACAGAGACGGCTACTATATGCCACGCGGCTACGACGACCGCGCATTCGAGGCGGCGGCATTCGCCACTCCCGTGGGCGGTCTTTCGGACGTGACCCGCGTAAATGCCGGCTACACCGTGCTCACGAGAGTCGAGAAGGACGAGGACTATATAAAAGCAAATCTTTCCACTCTGCGCGATGCCGTAATATCGGGTCAGTACCTGATAATGACCGACACCGCGGCGGAGGACGCCGTATGTGAGGAAAAAGACGTTCCGACCGTATTCAGCATAATAACGGAGTACATTCCCGCCGAAAAATAACGGAGGTTAATCCACGTGGATTATTACAACCCCTATTCAAAAAACAGAAAAAAGAAGGTCATACGCATACTGACCGTCGTACTGTCCGCCGTGGCGATAGTCGCGCTCACGGTCGTGTTCGGTAATTATCTGCGTACCAAAGCGGAGCTTTCGGCATCGTCAAATTCCGCGGGTGCGGGACGCGACGACGGTGACGTTACCGAGCAGGGCGGGGAGATAATCCCCTCGGAGCCCGGCGACGGCTGTTCCGTCACCGTGAACGGCGTGTGCGTGCCTCTGCGCGCACCCTTGCCCGAAGACGCGGACGAGGAAACCGAGGCACCGTCCTTTGCCGAGCGCATAGGTGCGCTTGAAGGCAAAACCGCCGTCCTCATTCCGCTGTGCGGCGAGGGAGGCGAGCTTACCTACGCTTCCGCCCGCGTGTCGGAAATCACGCGTACGACGTTCGACCCGTCGCTTCCGGGCATGGAAGAGCTGCGTGCCGACGTTGCCGCCGCAAAGGAACTCGGGCTTCGTACCTGCGCGCTTATCGACGCGGGCGACTTCACGTCCGACGGCGGTGATTTCGCTGTGCTTATCGACTCAAAAATCGCAGAGGACGCGGCAGAGGCGGGCTTTGACGAATTCATCGTCAGCGGTGCCGTTGCCTCTGCGGAGAGCGTCGATTCCGACCTCTCTCACGCGGTTCTGCGTTATATGAACAAGCTTTCCGCCGGTATAGGCAATACGTCTCTCGGGCTTTGTCTGCCCGCGGACGTTTACCGTACCTCAAAGCTTGCACCGCAGATTGAGCTTTTTACCTCGTCGTGCGATTTCCTCTGCATGGAATTTGACGGGGCTGCAAGCACCGTGCTAAACGTCGGTGACGTATGCAAAAACCTCGCGGGTACCGTTTCGCTTTACAATATGCGCTTCATAATTTCTCCCGCCGCGGCTGAGGATGCAAGCGGAATTCTGTCGGTGCTGAAGTCCGCAAAGCACGTCAACTGCCTTGTGAGGACTCTTCCCGTAACGGGAGTCGGCGGCGACGAGCCGGCAAATACGGATGTACCCGATGAGCCGGATACACCGTACGTGCCCGATACTCCCGACGAGCCCGTCGTTCCCGACGTGCCCGACGAGCCCGATGAGACGGACGCACCCGCGACTGAGCCGAAGGAAACCTCCGCTCCCGTGACGACTCCCAAGGTAACTGCGGCATCAACGACCGCGGCACCCGAGCCTCCCGCAACGACCACGGCGGCACCCGAGCCTCCTGCAACCGAGGCGCCTGCGGCTGACGACGCACCCGTCGAAGGATGAGCATTTATTACGAGCTTACCGGAGAGGAATCTCCGAAAATATACGCCGTATGCGGCGAAGACGGCAAGGTTATGGAATGCCGTATGCCCGACGGCAGCGGCATAACGGAGAGAGGGCCGCTTTTCCCTCCGTCAAACCCGATAGGCAAGGGCTTTGACCGCTTCTGCCGCGGTGACGTTGCCGAGCTGTGCATTTTCGCGTCTCCCGCGCCGGACAAATTCGACCTTATGCGCTGCGAGAAGAAAACCGTCTTTTCAAAGCATTACGTAACGGTGCGTCCGTTTGACCTGACCGATACGGAGATGAGTGCGGCGGCAGCAGAACGTACCGTCTTCGACGTCGGCAGTCTTGTCGGTGTCGTATGTACGAGAAGCGACGGCAGCATCCGGTTCACACGCGGCGACAACGGAACTGATTCCGTTATGATAAACGACGTGTTCCGCGTTGCGCGGCTTCTTTTCGACCTCGCGTGCATCACTATGATGCTTGCCTCCGACCGCTCCGCCGACGCATACCTGTACACGGCGGAGGGGCAGAGAGGTCCCGCCGCGGCACTTGAGGTGTCGTTTTGCCTTAAATACGAAACCGATATGCCGTCGAGAAACGGCGTACCGCTTCGCGAGCTTTCAAAGGTGTTTCCGTTTCTATCCGACGAAACCGCCGCGCTTTGCCGTGCCTGCACGCTTCTCGGCTTTGAGGCAACCTTCGGTTTTTCGAGGTCAAACGGTGTCTTTTCGTTCGACGTCGTATTCGACCGTACGTGGACTGACCCCGACGAGCTCAAGTTCAGGGACAGACTCGGCAAGCTTGCCGATGAGGTAAGACGTTACGTTTCACCTCACGGCAAGAAGTAACGCAAGCACGAGGACGACGTCCTCGATATTCTCGCGTCTGTCGGACGCGAGAATTATTATAAGTACGCAAAGGAGCAGTTCATCCGCAGTAACCCCGCCGGGGAATCCGAGCGACGACGTTGCGGCAGCGGATACGTCTGCGGCGGGAGACGGTACCTCCTCGGGCGGTTCTTCTTTAAATTCCGTGATTTCGCCTCTGTATCCGGGCGGCACCGAGGTGACGGCGGGAGATTCCTTTTCCCATACGGTTCTTCTGTACGTAAAGACACCCCCTTATCAAAGCTTCCGTGCGAGTCCGGCAACTGTGCCGAGCTCGGTTATCGTGTCGATTGCGCGTTTTCGCCTTTCACTCATGAACGGGCGAAGCGCACGAAGAAGTGCCTGCCGCTCGTCGGCGTGAGACGGTGCGGCATCGGGCTTTGCGCCTCCCGAGAGCGCCGCGATTATATCGGGCAGCTTTCCCGCAAGCTCGGGTGACATTGCGGGCTTATCGGGTTCGCTTTGAGCGGGAGTGCTCCCTCCGAGCCCCGCAAGCACGGACGCAAACCGTTCGTCCGCCATCAGTGACGAAATTATTCCCGAAATATCGGGAGATGCGTTATCGGACATCACCTTGCCTCCTTGCTCTTTTTGTAATTTTCGAGAATTTCCGCCGCCCTTGCAAGGTCGGCGTCGGACATACTGCGCGCCGCACCGCGAAGCCCGTCTATCGTAGCGGCATCGGGCTTTTCCTTCGGGAGCCTCACTCCCGAAACCGAGGCGATAAGGCAGAGCATCTGCCACAGCTTATCGTCGGGAAGCGACGCAATCGAGTCAAGCATTTTTTTATCAAGCTTCATGACCTTCTCCTCCTGTCATACAGTATATGAAGGACGGAGGAGAATATTTACCGAGGGCGTACAATGTATATATACGTATTTTCCGATACTCACGGCAATACCTCGACAATGGAGGAAGCCGTAGAGTCTGCCGTCCCCGCACCCGCACTCGTCGTGCATCTGGGCGACGGAGCGGACGAGGCGGAGGCGCTTATGCGGTACCGTCCCGATATCGCATTTCTCGGCGTGAGAGGCAACTGCGACCGCCGCTCGGCTGACGTGCCCGACACGAGATTCGTCGAGGTCGGCGGGGTTAAAATAATGCTTACCCACGGGCATCTGTTCGGCGTGAAATCAAGCCGCGTGACGCTTGCCTGCGCCGCCGCCCGCGAGGGTGCCGCGCTCGCGCTGTACGGGCACACTCACGTCCGCCGCGACGAGAGCGAAAACGTAGACGGCACGGCCGTGCGCACGGTTTGCCCCGGTTCGTCGGGAATGAACGGGGAATACGCCGTGGTGAGTGTTGAAGACGGCAAAATCGAAGACGTAACTTTTTTCTCATAAGGTGAAAAAATGGATAAAACTCTGAAACTGTACGAAACCGACGGTCATCTCGACCGCTTCGAGGCAGCCGTGCTCTCGTCCTTTTCCGACGGCGACTCGTATCTCACGGTGCTTGACCGCACCGCTTTCTTCCCCGAGGGAGGAGGGCAGGCGTGCGACGTCGGTACGCTCGGCGGCGCACCGGTCACCGACGTAAAAATAAAGGACGGCGTCGTTTATCACCGCACGGGCAGTGCGCTTCCCGAGGGAGAGAACGTCTGCGGTGAGGTCGATATGAGCGTGCGCTTCCCGAGAATGCAGTGCCATTCGGGAGAGCATATCGTTTCGGGACTCGTTCACAAGCTGTACGGCTTTGAAAACGTCGGCTTTCACCTCGGCTCGACCGATACGACGATAGATTTTGACGGCGAGCTTGACGATTTTATGCTTGAGAGGGTAGAGTGGCTTGCAAACGAGGCGGTGACGAAAAACGTCCCCGTGAACGTAACCTTCCCGTCACCCGAGGAACTGAAGCGCATCGTTTACAGAAGCAAGCTCGACCTCACCGAGAACGTCCGACTCGTTGAGATAGAGGGGTACGACGTATGCGCCTGCTGTGCGCCTCACGTAAGCCGTACCGGTGAGATAGGGATTATAAAATTCCTCGACCATATAAGATATAAGGGAGGCACGCGTCTGCACGTGCAGTGCGGCACCCGTGCGCTTCTCGATTACCGCCGCAGATACGCCGATACCGCGGAGGTTGCGCGTATGCTCTCCGTAAAGCAGGAGGAGCTTCCCGAGGCGGTGAAGCGCCTCACCGACGAGCTTGCGGATGCAAAGAGAGAAAGAGACGCTCTCATTACCGCGTGTCTCGTCGAGAAAGCGCTCTCCGTGCCCGAAACGGACGGCAGTGCCGTGTTCTTCGTCGACCGCGCCTTTGCTTCGGGACTGCGCGAGATGGTGAACGCCGCGAAAACGAGATGCGGCGGCATCGCCGCGGCATTCGCAGGGACTGACGGCGACTACGTTTTCGTTATGGGAAGCGAAAAGGTCGACGTCAGAGAAGCGGGAAAAACGCTTCTCCCGCTGATAGGCGGACGCGGCGGCGGCACGCCCGAAATGATTCGCGGAAGCGCGTCGGGCACCGAGGAGGAAATAAGACGTATTTTTTCCGCAGAGAAGTGATTTTTCCTTGATTTCCGTCACTGACTGTGGTAACATAAAATAAAGCCCCGAAGGGCAAATAAGAAAGCTGGTGTTTATATGAAACTCGGTATCATCAGACCGAATAGCGCAGAATACTACGACTACGCAAAATCCAAGGGACTCGACTTCCTTGAAATCTGCACGAACTTCGATAACGAGTCCGTTGCATTCATCGAAAACGAGGACGCTACCCGCGCCAACATCGAGCGTACCGGTGTGCCGGTTCTCTCCGTAGGACGCTGGAATGCGGAGCCCGTCAACGTCGACGGCTCCATCAACCGCGACGTCGTCGACATGATAAAGAAGCAGATAGACGTGACCTCCCGTCTCGGCTGTCCCGTGTTCAACCTCGGCGTTAACAGACGCGAGGAACTCAGCCTGTATCAGAACTACGTTTCCGCCATTACCTACCTCAAAGAGATGGTAGAGTACGCAGGTGAGAAGAACGTTACCGTTGCCGTTTACAACTGCAGCTGGAACAACTTCATTTACGACAATACCGGATGGGAAATCGTCCTCGGTGAGATTCCGGAGCTTATGCTCAAGTTCGACTCCTCTCACAGCTATTACAGAGGAGAGGACTACCTCGGAAACATCGAGAAGTGGGCACCCCGTTTTGCTCACATGCACGTTAAGGGTACCTGCAACATGCACGGCAGATACGTAGACGACCCGCCGGCAGGAATCGACGACCTTGACTGGAGACGCATTTTCGCACTTCTTTATGCGCGCGGATACGATAAGACCCTCTCCATTGAGCCTCACTCCGGCATCTGGACCGGCGAGCTCGGCGACCGCGGCGTAGACTTCACCATCAATTACATCCGTCCCTTCATCCTGAAATAAAAACAAAAAAGCGAAGCCCGTGATTTCTCGCGGGCTTCGCTTCGAATCTTGATTCTATCAAAAAACGGCTTCCTCGTTTTCGGCAGCCGCTTCAGCCGTCTCCTCGGACGCGTGAAGAAGCTCTTCCTCGTAAACCTTCAGCACCTCTTCCTCAAGCTCTGCTCTGAAAGCGGCGTTAATGGGATGAACGATATCGCGGTATGTACCGTCGGGATTCTTTCGGCTGGGCATAACGATAAAGTATCTGTCTCTCGCATAGATAACCTTGATGTCGTGAACCGCGAGCTGTCCGTCGAACGTGACGGATACGACCGCCTTCATCGGACCATCGTCAAAGAACTTTCTTATTTTGATATCGGTAATCTTCATAGATAGTTACCCTCCTGTGCTGTGGTTAACCACAACCATATTATAATTCATAATTTAACAAAAGTACATACCTAAAACGAAAATAATTTTTAAAATTTATACATATAATTTGTGAATAGTGCCGAAAAAACGCGATGAATATTCAAAACGGACGAATATATGCACAAGCCGCAACGGTTCAAAACAGAACCGTGACAAGTATTTTGTCGTGAACGGTCACTTACACCAAAAAGAGGCGACAGTATGTCAACACCCAACACACATTTCGGAAAAGATAAACTTCGTGAAATCTTTGACGGAAAACATAACGTATTTTTCGACGGTATCGGCGGAGTGAGCATGTGCTCGCTTGCTCATATCGCGCTTCTGCGCGGCAATAAGGTCTCGGGCTACGACCGTACCCCGTCCAAGCTCACCCGTGCGCTTGAGGATGAGGGAGCCGTCATTTACTACGAATCCGACGCGTCTCACGTAAAGGATGCCGACGCGCTCGTCTATACCGTTGCGATACCCGACACCAACCCCGAGTACGCCGCCGCAAAGGAGAAGGGCATACCGCTCGTTTCCCGTGCGGATTATCTCGGCTACGTCATGAGCGGTTACGGGGAGAGAATCGGCGTCTGCGGAATGCACGGCAAGAGCACGACCACCTCGATGCTTGACCGCGTATTCGCGGGTGCGGGGCTTGACCCCACGGTCAGCTGCGGAGCCGTAATGAGAGACGAGGGCGCGGCTTACCGTATCGGCGGCGACGGCTACTTCATTTTCGAGGCTTGCGAATATATGGATTCCTTCCTCGATTTCTATCCCACCGTAGCGGTAATTCTCAATATAGAAATGGACCACGTCGACTATTTCAAGTCGATGGAGCAGATACACGGTTCCTTTGCAAAATTCGCGGCACTTACCGGGGAAGGCGGTCTCGTCGTTGCCAACGCCTGCGACCCCGACGTGCGCGAAGCGCTGAGCGGTCACACCGGCAGAATCGTAACCTTCGGTATGAACTGTCCGGATGCCGATTACAACGCCGCGGACGTGGAATATTCGGACGGCTGCGTTAAGTTCAGCGTCGTGAAAGACGGCAAAACGATATGCACGCCCGTGCTCACTATCCCGGGAGAGCACTTCGTATGGGATGCCGTTGCGACGATTGCCGCGTCCGTTGAGTGCGGTATCGCTCCCGAAACCGCGGCGAAATGCCTCGGCGAGTTCGGCGGAGCCGCAAGACGAATGGAGCCCTGCGGCAAAACGGCGGAGGGCGCGGCGGTATTTTCCGATTACGCGCATCATCCCACGGAGGTTGCGGCGGCAATATCCACCGCAAAGAGAATGGGATACAAAAGAGTGTTCACCGTGTTCCAGCCTCATACCTATTCGAGAACGGCGGAGTTCATCGAAGACTTCGCAGACGTCCTGTCTGACCCCGAAACGGCTGAGGCGTGCCTTGCCGATATTTACGCCGCACGCGAGACCGATACGCTGGGCGTATCGTCCGAGCTTCTCGGTAAAATGATAGCCGAGAGAGGCGGCAGACCCGTCTACCTGCCCGACCTCGGCGATATGGCGGATTATCTCCGAGCACACACCGGCGAGGGCGACATGATACTTGTCATGGGTGCGGGAGACATCAATGCTCTCGTTCGTATATTAGTCGAATAAACTGCGGATTTACAACACGTTACAGAACCCGACGAAAATTTTGTTATCGTCGGGTTCTTTTTTGTTTTGTCAAACCGGAGTTTGCAGTAATGCGGAATTCGGAATTCGGAATTCGGAATTCGGAATTATTGTAGTGTAACAAGCAAAACAAAAATTGATAGTTGTAGGGGTCGGCGTCTGCCTCGACACGAGGCTACGACCCGAAAACGTACAGTTATGATGTTCTGCAGGTCCACGCAGGGACAAACGATGCCGTCATCCCGAGGCGTGGCGTCACTTTGGTAAAAACAAACTGCATACGCCG
>JAZUGD010000117.1:0-5203 GCA_045641025.1 Eubacteriales bacterium | reverse complement strand
GGATTTATATCGTTGAAAAAAGCACATCGCATCGCGATGTGCTTTTTTCATGGAGGCGCCACCCGGATTTGAACCGGGGAATAACGGTTTTGCAGACCGTGGCCTTACCACTTGGCTATAGCGCCTTATATTAGTGACGGACACTGCATCAGCGGTGTCCGTGTAGTTGTTGGAGCGGATTACGGGTCTCGAACCCGCCACCTCGACCTTGGCAAGGTCGCGCTCTACCAAATGAGCTAAATCCGCAAGTGGTGCCTCCGGTCGGAATCGAACCAACGACACGGGAATTTTCAGTCCCCTGCTCTACCAACTGAGCTACAGAGGCAAACGCAACCGTGTGCGTTAACCGACCGGTTGCTTTGGCGACCCGAATGGGACTCGAACCCATGACCTCTAGCGTGACAGGCTAGCGTTCTAACCAGCTGAACTACCGGGCCGAATTAACCGAGTACGGTATGGTGGAAACAATAGGGCTCGAACCTATGACCCTCTGCTTGTAGGGCAGATGCTCTCCCAGCTGAGCTATGCTTCCATAGTCCGTACTCGGCAACCGTGTTGACTTCGCCGTCAACGGTGTAGATTATATCACGACACTTACGGTTTGTCAACACCTTTTTGAAAGTTTTTTATATTTTTTTCAGATTTTGTTTTTTCGTGCTTTTGCGGTGATAAACCAGCGCTCCGTTTCGGCCCCGATCGGCTCGGATTTTCCGTCCGCCGTGACCGTTACGTCATAAAAGCCGCAAGCCTCAAGAGTACGCTTCACGTGGGATAGGGTATAGCACCGCTCTCTCCACCACGTGTCCTCTCTCGCGTATGAGCCGTCCGCCTCCTCGGAGAACTCCGTCATGCAGAAATCGCAGAGCTTCGTTTTCTCGTTATAGGAGTTGCGCCAGACGAGAACGGAGCCCTCCTCTTCAATAACGTAGTCGCGGTCGCCGTAGACCGTGCGGAATTTGTACGGCGTGTTCATATCGAAATAGAACACTCCGTCGGGGTCGAGGTAGTTGTGCACGAGCGAGAAGCACCCCGCAAGCTCGCCCGCCCCCGTGAGGTGGTTTATACCGTCGAGCGAGCAGACGGCGGCGGCAACCGTGCCGTACAGCTCGAACTCTCTCATATCCTGCAGGAGATAAAGAATGCCCTCGGATTCGGACTCGCGTGCGACGGCTAGCATCTCCTCGGAATTGTCTATACCTATCATATCGTACCCGAGAGCCGAAAGCTCACGGGTAAGTCTGCCCGTGCCGCAGCCGAGCTCGAGAACGAGCGCGCCCTTCTCCGTTCCCGCGCCGACGAGCACCGTGTCGACGGCGGCGGCGTAGCCCGCGTAGTCGACCTCGGAGTTTACCGCGTCGTACAGACGGGCGATTTTATCGTATCCGCTCATTTTACTTTCCTTCCGTATCAAACATAAGAGACACAAGGTCGTCGGTGCATGCGCCGTCAATTACGCGTCCGGCGAGCCCGTCGGGTATTGCCTCCGCAACCGCACCTCTTTCGGCACGCACTCCCGTGAGTGCACCCACGAGGAGAGAGACGTCCGCCGTACCGAAAAAGTCGCCGTTCACGCTGCACGACGAAATTACGCCGTCCTTTACGGTATAGCCGATGCAGACGCTTCCGTACGGGAAGCGGCGCTTCACGGTGACGCCGTGCTCCGGTGACGCGCCCCAGTTCCACTCCCACGTGGCGTACTTCGACGCTCTGAGCGCTTCCGCCGCGGCGATTTCCTCAGCCGCGGGAGAGGAGCACTCCGTGCCGTACGTACGCTCGGCAAATTTGATCAGGTGACGGATGAACCCGTCCGTGTCCGTATCGAGCTTTCCTATATCCTTTATATTGCCGACGCGGCTGCGTACGCTCTTTATTCCCTTTGATTTGAGCTTTTCGGGGTCTGTGCGCAGGCATCCCGACAGCTTTTCCATATCCGAGGAATAAAGCAGAGTTCCGTGGTGCAGAAGCCTCTCGCTGCCGTCTGTGCCGCGCAGAACGCACTGTGCGTTGCCGGAAATCTTTTTACCGTCCGCCACTATATCGTTGCGGCTGTCCATTTCCGCTTCGACTCCGAGCTCCGCGAGTGCCGCAATAACCGGCTCGGCAAATCTGCCGAAATCGAGCTTTGCGCCCTCGGCTCCCGTGATGAAAGAGTAGTTCACGTTGCCGAGGTCGTGGAAGACGGCACCGCCGCCCGTCATTCGGCGTACGACGTCGACTCCGTGTGCGGTTATATAATCGGGGTCCGTCTCCGCCCACGTGTTCTGGTTCTTTCCTATAATAACGGAGGGACCGTTCTGCCACAGCATGAACATGTCTCCGTCCGTATGCGTGAGCAGGTGTTCCTCAAGCGCAAGGTTGAAATACGGGTCACACGACCCGTTATATATAATCCTCATAAAATCCTCCGTTTACTTTGTCATATTGTACCACATATAATGAAGCTTGTCGAGGGGCAATTTTATGTATTGTATGCATAGATATAAGCATAAATGAATGTTTATGCGCATATTTATAAATTAATTTGGCGTTTTTTCGCATATTTAACAACCATTTTGCAAAAACATTGTATAAAATGCACATTGCATTTTCCGTACAAGTGTGGTAGAATACGTAGCGTAAAAACAAACCGCACCTTTTGCGGTATAAAAAACATCCAGAAACGGAGATAAAAAACAATGAAAAAGTTTCTTTCTATCCTTCTTGCAGCTGCAATGCTCTGCGCTCTCTGCGTAGCATTCGCATCCTGCACCGCAACCGAGAACGGTGACACCGACGTTACCGGCGCCAACACCGAGGCTCCTTCCGCCGAGAAGAAGACCCTCGTCATGGCTACCAACCCCAACTTCCCTCCCTACGAGTTCGTAGACGGTGAGAAGATTGTCGGTATCGACGCCGAGATCGCTGAGAAGATCGCCGAGAAGCTCGACATGGAACTCAAGATCGAAGACGTTGAGTTCGGCGCAATCGTCGGCGGTGTTCAGACCGGTAAGTATGACATCGGCATGGCAGGCATGACCGTTACCGAAGCCCGTCTTAAGAGCGTTAACTTCTCCACCACCTACGCTACCGGCGTACAGGTAGTTATCGTTAAGGACGGCGGTCCCGTTGCTTCCCTCGACGATCTCGAGAAGGACGGCGTTCTCATCGGTGTACAGCAGGACACCACCGGTGACATCTACGCTTCCGATACTCCCGAAAACGGCGGCTACGGCGAAGACAAGGTTATGCGTTACCTCAACGGTGCAGACGCAGTTCAGGCACTCGTTTCCGGTAAGATTCAGGCAGTTATCATCGATAACGAGCCCGCGAAGAACTTCGTTGCAGCTAACGAAGGCCTCTCCATCCTCGACGCAGCATGGGTTACCGAGGACTACGCCATCGCAATCGCCAAGGAAAACGAGCAGCTTCTTGCTGACGTAAACGCAGCTCTCGAGGCTCTCATCGCAGACGGTACCGTTAAGGCTATCGTTGAGAAGTACATCCCCGCTGAATAATTCGAATATTTAATCGGCACGGAGAGGCGGCATCCCCGCCTCTCCGTACGGGCTGATGAAACCATCAGCCCGCGTTTTTCTTGTTTATAAGGAATTTTTATTAACCGAAAGGATGCGTTATGGCAGTTTGGTTTTCCGGCATTATCGACAGTCTGAAGCTGTGGTTTGCCGATTTCAAGGCGGAATTCATCCTCTGCTTTATCGAGGATAACCGCTGGCAGTGGCTGACGAAGGGTCTGTGGGCAACCGTCCGCATTACCTTCTTTGCCGTGCTTCTCGGTATCGCCATCGGTATCATTGTCGGCGCAATTCGCTCTACCTACGACAAAAACAGCGAGTCGATGAAGAAGCGCGGAGGCTTCGGCTACTTCCTTCTGAGTTTCGTTAACGCAATATGTCACATTTATCTGACGGTAATCCGCGGAACTCCGGTAGTCGTTCAGCTTCTTATTACGTATTTCGTAATATTCGCCTCGTCCACGAACAGCACTCTCATTGCAACCGTTGCGTTCGGTATCAACTCCGGCGCGTACGTTGCCGAAATTTTCCGAAGCGGTATTCTTTCCGTTGATGCGGGACAGTTCGAGGCGGGACGCTCTCTCGGCTTCAACTATGCGCAGACGATGGTTCACATCATTCTGCCTCAGGCGTTCAAGACCGTACTCCCGACGCTCTGCAACGAGTTTATCGTGCTCCTCAAGGAGACCTCCGTTGCCGGTTACGTCGGTATCGTTGACCTCACCAAGGGCGGTGAGCTTATCCGCGGACGTACCTTCTCCGCGTTTATGCCTCTCGTCGCCGTTGCGCTTATTTATCTCGTTATAGTCGTCGTGCTTACGAGACTTGTCGGAATTCTCGAGAGGAGGCTTCGCAAGAATGAACGGTAATAACGTACTTATCAGTATCACCGATCTGAAAAAGCACTATCTCGGCGGTAAGGTCAAGGCGCTTGACGGTGTTACCACCGACATAAAGAAGGGCGAGGTTGTCGTCGTTATCGGTCCCTCCGGCTCCGGTAAATCGACGTTTCTCCGCTCTCTCAACCTGCTTGAGCTTCCCACGTCCGGCACGATAGTATTCGACGGCACGGACATCACGAATCCCCGTGTAAACATCAACCGTCACCGTCAGAAGATGGGCATGGTGTCCCAGCACTTCAACCTCTTCCCTTCGATGACGATACTCCGCAACATGACTCTCGCCCCGACCAAGCTTCTCGGAAAGAAGCGTCCCGAGGCTGAGGCTAAGGCAATGGAGCTTCTCGAGCGCGTCGGACTTGCCGACCGTGCAAACGCCTACCCCGCACAGCTCTCCGGCGGTCAGAAGCAGCGTGTCGCTATCGTGCGCGCGCTCTGCATGGAGCCCGAGGTAATGCTCTTTGACGAGCCCACGTCGGCTCTCGACCCCGAAATGGTCGGCGAGGTACTCGACGTTATGAAGGAGCTTGCAGCCGAGGGTATGACGATGGTAGTCGTTACCCATGAGATGGGCTTTGCCCGCGACGTGGGCGACCGCGTCATCTTCATGGACGGCGGTAAGCTTATCGAGGAGCGCGCGCCCGAGCAGATTTTCGGAAATCCGCAGAGCGACCGTCTCAAGAGTTTCCTGTCAAAGGTTCTTTAATAAAAATACAGCCTTAAGGCGGGATTTTTTTTTGCAGAATGCAGATGGGGAGAGGGGGACGGCAAAGGCGAACAACCGGCAGAGGT